>JAABTR010000425.1 GCA_011389755.1 Deltaproteobacteria bacterium
TTCGCCCATCTGAGCCGCGGTCTCGAAGCGTTCGACCGGCCTCGACGCGAGCGCCTTGAGAATCACCTTCTCGAGGGCAGGAGAGAGGTCCGGCCTCCACAGCCTGGGCGGCTTGACCTTTCCGCTGAGGATACGCTGGATGCGCAACGCATCGGTGTTCCCCGAAAAGGGGTGCTCGCCGGTGACCATCCAATAGAGGCTGACCCCCAAAGAGAAAATATCACTGCGCCGATCCACAGTCGGGCCGCGGATCTGCTCGGGGGGCATGAACCCAATTTTGCCCTTGGTCAAGCCGACGGCGGTGCTCGTCAGGCGATAGCGAGCAAAGGCGACTCCGAAATCGATGAGCTTGACCTGGCCTCGGTAGGAAACGAGGACGTTCCGAGGGGTGACATCTCTATGAACGATATTGAGCGGACGCCCCGCGTCATCCCGCAGATCGTGGGCCTCTTGGAGCCCGGCGCAGACCTCCTTGGCGATGAGGGCCGCGTATGCCGGCTCGATCGCACCGACCCGAGACCAGATCCGGCGAAAAAGGGCCGACAAGTCCTGGCCCATGATCAACTCGCCCACCATGTACAAAAGCTCGTCTTCCTGACCGATCTCGTACACTTCGCCGATATTGGGATGCTGCAACCGAGCCGCGAGACGCGCCTCGTCCAGGAACATCTCGACAAAAGCACGCTCGGAGGTCAGGTGGGGATGGACTATCTTGATGGCGACCAGCTTCTCGAAACCGCCCTGCCCCAGGAGGCGTCCCGCGTACACACCGGCCATGCCCCCCATCGCGATGGGATAAATTATCTCGTAACGGCCGACGCGATCGCGTCCGAGACGAGAAAGAGGATTCGAAGGCGTCTGTTTCCCGCCGTTTTTGCCATCAGGAGGCATGGTCATGACCTTAGGCCCATTCGTCTATCGCGGCTGCCGAGGACTCAAAAGCAAGAAACCGACCATCTCCCCGGCGCTCGCGAATTCCGGAAAATGCACTCGAAATAAGTCTAATGAAATCGACACAGATGGCACGTGTGAATAAACACCCGTTTTTGACAGGCCTGCTAGAGAGGGTCGTAGTGGCCGAGGAGGTATCTCCCCACCACGCCAAGAACCCGAAATCCGTAACGAATTGGTTTCAAATGCGATTTCTCATCTCCGTAGCGGGTCGAGATGGGGTGCTCGGCGATGCGCAGCCCCCGCGCTCGGGCCGAGGCGATGACCTCGATATCGAAGTCGAAGCTGTCG
>JAABTR010000426.1 GCA_011389755.1 Deltaproteobacteria bacterium
ATATTGCTTAACTACTCGTAACATACACGATATGTCAAGAAATGCACCTCGGCGCGGATGAAATAGGGTCAGATATCGTTAAGACGCCTTGTTTTCACAGGTTTTTTCTCGTATGTCCCTAGACGTATTTTTTTTTCGGGCGCTTTGTTGCAGCGCCGAGCTGCCGGCCTGTCCACCGCGGATCATGCGTAGCTCGAAGCCACCGGCCATCGAGAACGAATGGATATGAAGAGACCGCCGAAAAATTCACCTTCTTTTGCCACACATAGAGAAGGGGGCCGCCCAAACGGGAAGAGGGCTCCGCGCTTATTCGACCGCGGGCACCTCATCAGCTTCGCTGCGGTCTGCGCTTTTTCGGCCGCGGTCTCTTTCGTCTTCGCCATCGATCCGGCCGGGCAGGACCGCGCCGCTGCAAGACAGGCCTTCGAACTCCAGCTGCAACAGGCCACCGGCCTCTATGTTCGGGGCGGCTCGGCGGCGGTGCTCGAGTCTCCCCCGAAGCGACCGTGGCCGCTCGCCCAGACCCGGTGGCGGGAAGTTCTGTTTTTGGCCTCCGCGAGGGTCGACGCGCCAGGGGATCTCTATCGCCTGGAAGCCACCCTCGACAGCCGGGGAGTCCCCGTCTCCATCCGCGGCTTGCGAAACCTGACCCACACCCCTGCCGGCGACGAATTTCAGCTCGCCGTGTCGGAACCTTTTGCCGTGGTGGCCACGCGCTCCCTCGGTCAAGTCCGCTCCCTGACGGTGCTCGATACGCGGGGATCAAAACTCGACGACAAAAACAGCTGGCCCCCCGGCACCGAGGTGCTGGCCCGGGTGACAGACCTCCTCGAGACCGGCCGCGCGCAGGGATTCAAAAAAACGACCGTGCGGTTCGAACGCCCGCCGCGGACCGTGGAACTCACAGCGGTGCCGGGCGATCCTCCGAAGATCGCTGCGCGCTGGCAGGACCGCGGCCTGGGTAAGCCCCGAGAGCGCGTCGTGGCTCCCCCGCCCGACGATGACGACGCCGGGCTGATCGCCTACGAAGAGGTTCGTCTGCCCAAGAGGCCCGTCTTGTGGCTCGTGGACACGGTCCGATCCCTGTCGTGGGTCGGGCCGGGCCCCATCGAATGGGCAGAGGGGCGTTTTTTCGCCCTCAAAGACATCTACAAACGCTGGATCTACGCCCTGACCGGCCGAGAGGCCCAGACCGGATGGGACAAAGGCGACAAGGTCGCCGTGGCCACCAGGCAGATCCTCGACGTCGCGCCGGGACGGGAAATAGGAGCCGAGGAGATCGACCGAACGTGGCCCCCCGCCGACATCGAGCCGCCCGTGTTCGAAAGACGTGGCTCCGAAGGCAAGTGGAGCCCCGGATCTCCCGATTTCATCGAAATAGAAGAGGGGCAACCCGACCTCTTCTACAAAACCTACCTGCGCCCCGACAAAGACCGTCCCTACGCCAAAGTATTGCTCTACGCCATGGATATGGCGCGGCTGGAGCTCCACATGGTGGGCGGACACGAAGATCCCCTATCCACAACCGGCAGCTGCGGCTCAGGGCGCATCCCCAGGCGCCCCGAGCTGCTCGACCGGGTGGTTCTGGCCTTCAACGGCGCCTTCAAGACAGAGCACGGCGCCTACGGCATGATGGTCGAAAAGAACGTGCTTCTACCGCCCAAGGAGGACGCCGCCACCGTGGCCACGTTCGAAGGTGGCACGGTCGCCATGGGATCGTGGCCGACGGGCACCCCGATCCCAGACGACATGGTGTCGTACCGTCAGAATATGGACCCCCTGGTGGAGGGGGACGTGGTCAATCCCAAGAGGCGCTATCTCTGGGGGTTCACCCTGGATGAGGACATCACCAAGATGAACACGATCCGCTCGGGCACCTGCATGACGCAGGACGGGCTTTTGATATACGCGTGGGGGGAGGACCTGACGGCGACCACCTTGGGTCACGCCATGGTCGCCGCCGGCTGCCGTTACGGCATCCACCTCGACATGAACCCATTCCATACCGCCTTTATTTTTTATGACTTCAAAGACTCCTCCGACGCGAGTCGACCCGACTACGATTACAAGCTGGGAATTCCCACAAGGTACTCACCCCACAGGTACATCAACGGCGCCCCCAAGGATTTCTTCTTCGTGGCCCGCCGCGAGCTCGGCCCGGGGCCCAAGTGGTCCTCCAGCCGCTTGGCCCAACCGGCCCCGGCCATCGCACCGGCCGTGTACAAAAGGACACTCGACAACTGCGCGCTGCTCGCCTTGGAGCGGTCCCGAATCGAGACCAGCCTCGAGCCCGGCACTTTTGTGCCCCCCAACCTCCTGCCGCCTTCGGCACTCGAAAAACGACCCGAACCCGACCCAGAGCGCATGCTCGCGCGGGTCGTCCTCGGGCCTTGGAGCTTAGAGCGGGGCCAGCTGGTGCGCGGCACCATCGTCGGAGCAATGAAGGGCGACCGGCTCACCTTGGCCGTCTCCGGGGAGAAACAGATGGAGATGGGGCCGTGGCCCATAAAAGACATCTCGCGATCTTTGGGCGTCGACGCGGTGCAGAGCGATCTTCGAGGCGTCGGAGGTGATCCCGCTCAAATGGCCGTCGCCCTGGGCTGGATGGACAAGAAGTGGCTGATCATCGGCGAAGGACCACTGGGCGAGCTCGAGCGGGCGATGGCCCAGCTGGGCGTCGAGACTCCGGTGCACTTTTCGGCTCCGAACCCTGGGGCCAACGTCTTGGTCCGAACCCAAGAGGGCATCGAGGACCTCCGAGGGGTTTCACACGATGCCGTCGATCCTCAAAGCGCGGTCCTGCACATCTCGGCGATCCCCCGCCGGCTGGGAATGCTCCGCCTGGAAGACGCCCTCGCCGAACGAGAAGACGCGAAAAAGGAAAACGATAATTAATGTCTCCTTTGGAACACAAAAAAAATCTCCCCATCGGGGTCTTCGATTCCGGCCTCGGGGGGCTGACCGTGGTGCATGCCATTCGAAAAGCCCTGCCGAGCGAGAGCGTGGTGTACCTCGGAGACAACGCCCGGGTGCCCTATGGAACCCGCTCTGCCCAGACCGTGGTTCGTTACGCCGAGTCGTGTGCCGCGTTTTTGCAGACCATGGGGCTCAAGATGCTCGTGGTGGCGTGCAACACCGTCTCGTCTGTCGCCATGCCCGCTCTGCGCGAGCAGATGAGCGGACCCGTGCTCGGCGTCATCGAGGCCGGAGCCGCAGCGGTCACGGCCGGGCGCCCCTCGCGGATCGGGGTCATCGGGACCGCGGGAACGATCCGGTCAAACGCCTATATTCGAGAAATCAACCGCCTCGCCCCCGAATGCCTGGTTCACCAGGAGTCCGCCCCCCTGTTCGTGCCCCTGGCCGAAGAGGGGTGGCTCGAAGGCGAAGTTCCCCTGCTCGCAGCAAAAAGATACTTGGAGCCTTTAGCCGAGAAGAAGATCGAGGTGCTGCTCTTAGGTTGCACGCATTACCCCCTTTTAACCCCCTCCATCGAAAGAGCTCTTATCGAATTGGGCTGCGACGCCGCCGTGGTGGACTCGGCCTCGGCCATGGCCGCGAGCGTCCGAAATGTCCTGCGGGGACACGATCTCGAAAATGACAAAGGAAAAAAAGGGATCCTCGATCTCTACGTCACGGACATGCCCGGCAGCTTCCACGCCGCCGCCTCCCGGTTCTTGAACGAGGAGATCAAGGGCGTCACCTGCGTCGATATCTAGACGAAGAGACCACCACGCTTTTCCGGTGCGACTTTTCTGCACTCGAAGTGTGTGCTAACTTTTTCTTTAGGGCGAAGGCTCGAAGGTCGGCAAGACAGCTGGATGAAAAACAACAGATCACACTCTCCTCTTCTGGGCTACAACACCAACGTCAGACATGACGGAATCCTCTTCCACATCCAAACGGAGGACTCGGGCGTCGATCGGCCCCACATCATCACCCACCTGTTTACCGAAGGGACTATCTTAGCCACCAAAAAAACCGGGTACGCCGATCTCGTAGGCGAAAAAGATATCGAAGAGCGCGTCCGCGGTCTGATGAAGCAGCAGCACCGCGCCATGTTCATCGAGCTGCGCGACGGTGTCCACGATGACAAAGCCTCACGCATCCTCGCCCGCCCCGCCAGTTCGGCCGACCAAACCCGGCCCGAGGCCGAAATGGAAGCGGCAAAAGCGAACACCTTCGCCGCGGTCACCGAAGAGACAAAAGCGGCGGCGAAACGCTGCTCCTCTCCCGAGCCGGTGCCGGTCCAGCCCGCGGCGAGCGCCCTCACAGCCGAGGGCAGCGGCGTTCGCGTGATCGCGCCGGCTGAGGCGAAGAAGAACGTCAAGCGCGCATCGAAGTCCCCGGCCGCTGCTGCCAAAAAAGCTCCCTCGGCGCGTTCGATTTTCGATACCCCTGACGAAAACGGCGAGTTCGGCGAAGATCTCATCAGCGACAAGTCCCTCGACGAAGTCATCTTGTCGTACCTCACCGAAGACGACATCGACTGAGCCGGACCTGTTTAAGAACGCGCGTCTGCGCTCACCGATCACAGCGGCGCCTGAAGCGCCTCGCCCGCAGCATCGACAAAAAGAGCAGGGACACAAACCCCCCGGCCGCATAGACGGCATAGCGCATCAGCTCCTGCTCTTGCAGGTGGTGGAAATAGATCCCCGCCGCCCCCGAGCCGAGGGTCAACGCGGTGAAGATGAGCTGCTGACCTGCGAAATAGAGCAGATTGGCGGACTCGGGTATGCCGCGAACTTGAAACTTGACGTTGCCGTCCAGGGTTCGCTGGATCGCCTTTTCTATCTGGCTCGGCAGGCTGATGATCGACAAGAACTTCTCTCGGCTGACGTCAAAGAGCATCTCCGCCCAGTCCCTGTCCTTGCCCAGGACGAACTCCTCCAGATAGGGCCGAATGGTCTCCGTGGGCCTCATCTCCGGCGCGAGGTGGGTGCACAGCCCCGCCAGGAGCAGGCCGGTCCTCTCGAGCAAGACCCATTGCCTCGGCATATGAAAGGCTTCGGACAGCTCTCGGATGCCGATCCCCATCGATTCTATATCGGCCAGGCTCTCGAGCCCCTTTCGCGGATCGATCTTCAGCGCCGACAGCGACAATGAATCGAGGCGGATCTCATCTTGAAACCTGCGATGAAAATGCTCGATCACGCGAGTGGCCGCTTCGGACTGGTTGCCACCCACCTGTAGAAACCCCATGGCCCGCAGAGCTCCGAGCAGCTGCTTCTCGTCGGCCTTGATGATCGCCTCGAGGAAAGAGCTGATGCCCTCCCTCATCGACTTGGACAAGTGACCCACGGCGCCGAAATCCAATAACACCAGGCGCCCCTCATCGGTGACGAGGATGTTCCCCGGATGAGGATCCGCGTGATAGACGCCGTCGATGAAGATCATCTGACAGTAGGTCGTCACGAGCTCCCGAGCGATGGCCTCGGGATCGAGCCCTCTTTGCACCATCTGGTCTCTATCGGTTATCTTGAAGCCGCTGACGAACTCCAGGGTCAAGACTCGCTGCGTGGAGAGCTCTTCGTACACGTCCGGAAACAGGACGTTGGGGTTCTCGATGAAGTTTCGCCCAATCTCCTTGATGTGACGCGCTTCGTGCTCGAAATCGAGCTCTTCCCGAACCATCGCCTTGATCTCGTGGTAGTAGTTATCCAACCCCTTGACGCGCAAAAAAAGCTTCACGATCCCCAAGATGTGCCGGATGGTCTTGAGGTCCGAGCGGGTCATCTCCTCGACGCCCAGGTGCTGGACCTTCACGGCCACCTTGTGCCCCTCGTGCGTTCGCGCCTCGTGCACCTGTCCCAGGGATGCCGATGCTATCGGGACCTTTGAAAACGAAGCGAAGATCTCCTCGGGTCCGGCGCCGAGCTCCTCGCGAATGCGCGTCTCAATCTGCGAATACGGGCGCGCCGGCACGGCGTCTTGAAGGTTCTCGAGATCCCTCCTGAACTCCTCGGGCAAGAAGTTTGACATGATGCTAAAGAGCTGCCCCACCTTTATAAAAAGCCCCTGAAGCTTCAAGATGGTGCCTTCCACCCGGCGGGCGTTTCGGCGGTGCAGGCGGGGCATCTGCTCTTCCTTGTAGGACCTCCCCCGCAGACGCGCCTTGAAATTGAGCCACAGATAGCTCCCGATGACGGTAAATGTCGTCAGATAGGCGTACAGAAAGCGCCGTTTGGTCTTGATGTGCAGCGATTTGGAGGTGTCATAAGCCATGGTGGAGGGGGTTGAGACACCCTTCGCTGTCAAGGTGATTGGACGAGCACGACCGTGCTATTGTCGTGCCCTCCGTTGTTGTTGGCCTCCTGAATGAGCGCGTGACACGCCGATTGGAGATCATTTCGGTGGTCGCCGACGATCTCCAGCATACGCTCATCGGTGAGCTCGCCTGAGAGACCGTCCGAACACATCAAGTAGATGTCGCCCGAGTGCGGAACCTCGAAAAAGGTATCCACCTTAACCGATTCCTTCATCCCCAGAGCCCGGACGATGACGTTCTTGTGGGGAAAGCTCTCTATCTCTTCCGCGGAGAGCTTCTTCATCTTGATGTAGTCGTTTAAGAGCGAGTGGTCCTCGCTGATTTGCTCTATCCTGCTACCCCGGATGCGATAGATGCGGCTGTCTCCCACATGGCCCAAGTAGGCCCCTTCTTCTACCACGTAGATGCAGACGAGTGTGGTCCCCATCCCGTGGTACTTCGGCTCGCGCTTGGATGCCTCGTGGATGCGCAGGTTGGCGAGCTTGATCCCCGTTATGAGCCGATTCTCCTCATAACGCCGCGAGCGATCCATCTTGTAGGGCCACGTCATCTCGGGATCCTCGCGGGTCTCCTTGAAGAAGATCTTCAGGTTCTCCACCGCCATCTGGCTGGCCACCTCGCCCGAGGCGTGCCCCCCCATGCCGTCGCAGACGACGAACAGGTTCTCCTCAGACAAAATGGAGAACGTGTCCTCGTTGTGATTTCTCTTCATTCCAACGTTGGTCTCACCGGCTACTTTCACTGGAATCTTCACGGGGTCCTCACTTGGCTTCAAAAAAAATTAATTACCGCTTGGCGCCGAAAACGCGCACGTGCCGCGCCTTTTTTTGTCCGCTCCCGCCGCTACTGCGGCGCTGGAGTGGGCGGAGGCGGCGCCTGTCCCGGCTGCGGCGCGGGCTGCACCGGTTGCGCCGGCTGCGGCGGTGGAACCGGCACACTTGGTGGAATCCCAGCCCCTTGTTGAAGAGACTGCAGATTCTGGAGCGCCTGTTCGGAGACCTGCTGAGCCGGAAGAACGATCAGGAAATACAAGGCGATACCGATGGCGGCGAGCACCACCAAGATCGAACCGAGCACGATCCAGATCCAGGCCTTGCTGCCTCCGGCCGTCGCCCCTTGGCGCACGCTTCGAACCCCGCTGCTGGGCTCGTTGCCGTACAATTCTTGATCGAACTGGGACGAGGGCTCCTGCTCGATCGGGGCGCCTGTCCGAGGTTGCGCCTCTTCGGGCAAAGGAGGCTCATCGGAGACCAGCGCCGGGGGCATGCCCAGCTCGGTGGCCTTGAACGCATCGGCGGTGTCTCCACCCACCTGGGCTGCCGGTTGCGGCTGTTGCGCCGCCGCCTGGAGACCTTGCGCCGTCTGGTCGGCGGCATCCCCAGGGGTCTGTCGCGGCGGCGCGCCTCCTTTTTGCTGCCCAGGCGATCCGGGCTGAGCGGCTCCCGCTGCCGGCTGCTGCGGCAGCTTCATCGCCGGCATACCGAACATCGTCTTGTTGCCGTCGGGACTTGCGCCTTGGACCACAGCACCCTGGGGGGCCGGTTTGACCTTTGCCCGCGGCGCCGGTTTGACCATAGGAGCGTCCGACTGGGCCTTTAAGGGCTTGTCTTCCCCTTGGGCACCTTCGGGATCCCCTTCTGGGGTGTCCTTGCCTGTTTTCTGGGGCAACGCCTGGCCCGTTTTTGCTCCGGGAGTGCCCTGCGGAGCGACGGCGTCCCCGCCCTTTTGCTCCTTGCCCGCGCCGGGCATTCCAAAGACAGTCTTGGCCATGATGACCTCCTTCGAGAATCGTCACACACGAGGCTTCGTGCTCATGTCCTTTATTATTTATCTGGTTGAATTTATCCGAGAAAACCTACCCGGGCAACTGCCCCACCCCAGATCGGCTTCGAAAAGGGCTTTGTCATTGAACCTTTTTCGCGGTTTTAATTAGACTTGACGTTCAAGCTCAGGAGCATATCCCTCGCCACAGTCGCCTGGGGCCCTTCTTCGGCCTGAAGGGCCAACAGATAACCCCTCTCGCCGAGGCTGGCAAGAGT
>JAABTR010000427.1 GCA_011389755.1 Deltaproteobacteria bacterium
CGCGCCCAAGTCTTCGAGACTTGCGGCTCTCATGGCCGGACACGACAAGATTTCTAAAGTAAAAAAAGAGTACATGCGGGCGTGCCTTTTGTCGTTCGGCACGGCGATCGTCGCTCTTTTGGGTGCGCGGGTCGATGGAAAACTCCCCGGCGAAAGCTCGCTGGGGCTGGCTTTCCTGGCGGTCCTCGCTGTCATTGTAGGGGGGTCTTTGTATTTCAGGTTCCGCGAGCAGATGGAGACCGAAGAGGCGGACTCGAAGGCCCCGGATCCGGCTCGGCTCGAAAAGATGACGCTTTTATGGTACGCGTTGTCGCTCGTTTTGGCCGTCGGCGTTGTCAAGGAACCGATTCGCCTCGGCTTGGCCGGGCGCTCCTCGGAGATCGGGGCGACCGGGTGGGGCGTCAGCGTCATCGCCCTGGGCGTCGGAGGATATGCCCTTTGGCATCTTCTGGGGCCCTTGGTTTTTCGGAGGCGATAAGCTCACGGGTCGTGATTGGAAAAAACCTGTGAAACGAGGAGGGCACGTTGGATCAAACGGCAGATTCCCAAACCGAACGCACCAGCGCTTCCGAGATCCATCCGCGCCCCGATGTGCGTCAGTCCATCGTCTACACGCTCCTGGCGGCTTCTTTTGTGTCGCTCTTGTTGCGAAACCGCGACGGCAAGGTCGACTGGATGGATCAGTTCCACTTCTGGGCGGCCGCCGGGCTCGGGGTGCTGGTGTTGTTCAGCTGGTACCTGGTGGTCCGAAAATGGCTGAGGTGGAAGAAACAAGCCTCGGATATCAAGGCGGCCCAAGGGCTCAGCGCGAGTCTGGACAGGCCTCGGGCCACGAGCCACGCGCTGCTCTCCTTGCTCACGGTGCTGCTGAGCGTCTTTGCGTTCTTGGAGCACGCCGTCACCCCTTTGGGCCAGGAGACCAAGGCCGATAATGTCATGTTCTACACCGGGGCGATCATCGCCGTGGGAGGCGCGGCGATTTTGTCGCGCAGCGTGCGGGACCTGTTGCGGCAGCGCAGAGTGTCGAAGCAGATCTGACTCGGGCCCAAAATCGACCAAGAGCGGGCGCTCTTTATCGCTTCTTGAATGGGCGGTCCCCCCTCTGGTATAGCTGCACTTAGATTCACAAAACGCGACGTTTTAGACGCGACGTTATAAACGAAAGGCCCGTCGATGAAACAATACTTCGAGAATATGCAGGGTATCGGCAAGCCGCTTGGCGCCAAGGCCGTCGAGCGCAGCGCACCGAGCGTGGAGAGCATTCGCCGCGTCGAGCAGAGGCTCGCCGAGGAGATCGAGCGCGTCAAAAACGCAGGCATCCCGGCGGAAAAACTCGCCGCTCGAGGTCAACTCACCGCGTGGCAGCGGCTCGAGCACCTGGTCGACGAGGGCACCTTTTGTCCCCTGCACACCATTTACGATCCCTGCGGAAACGAAGAGGGCACCACCGGCGTCATCGACGGCATCGGCAAGATCGGGGGCAAGTGGGCGGTGATCGTGGCGTCGGACAACAAGGTCCTCGCCGGAGCCTGGATCCCGGGCCAATCGGAAAACATCTTGCGGGTCACCGATCTCGCAAAGCGCCTCCACGTGCCGCTC
>JAABTR010000428.1 GCA_011389755.1 Deltaproteobacteria bacterium
GCCGGAGCCTGGATCCCGGGCCAATCGGAAAACATCTTGCGGGTCACCGATCTCGCAAAGCGCCTCCACGTGCCGCTCGTCTGGGTGCTCAACTGCTCGGGGGTCAAGCTGCCCCAGCAAGAGGAGGTCTACCCCGACAGGCGCGGCCACGGCGCTCCCTTTTATAGGCACACCGAGCTCGAGCAGATGGGGATCCCGATCCTCGTGGGCATCTTCGGCACCAACCCGGCGGGCGGCGGCTACCACGGCATCAGCCCCACGGTGCTCTTTGCGCACAAAGACGCCAACATCGCCGTGGGCGGCTCAGGCATCGTGGGCGGCATGAGCCCCAAGGGCCACTTCGACGAGGAGGGCGCCGAGCAGATCATCGAAGCCCAAAAGAAGCTCAAGGGCAAACCGCCCGGACGGGTCGAGATCCACCACGACGTGACCGGTTTCTTCCGCCACGTCTATGAGACGGAGGAGGGCGTGCTCGACGGCATCCGCAGCTACATGGAGGAGATGCCCGCGTACAACCCGCGCTTCTTCCGGGTGGCCGAGCCGGCCGAGCCGAGGCTTGCGACCGCGGAGATCACGAGCATCATCCCGTTCGACCAGAAGCAGACCTACAAGGTCGAGCAGGTCATCGCGCGGCTGGTCGATAGCTCCGAGCACATGGAGTTTCGCCCGGACTATGGCCCGGAGATGTACACCGGCATGGCGCGCATCGACGGCTACCCCGTGGGGATCATCGCCAACCGCCAGGGGTTTCTGGGCGCGGGTTATCCCGAGTACGCAGACTACCCGGGCATCGGCGGGAAGCTCTACCGCCAGGGCCTCATCAAGATGAACGAGTTCGTCACCCTGTGCGGCCGCGACCGGCTCCCGGTCGTCTGGCTCCAGGACACCTCCGGCATCGACGTGGGGGATGACGCCGAGAAGGCCGAGCTTTTGGGCATCGGCCAGTCGCTCATCTACTCCATTCAGCAGACAGACGTGCCGATGATGGCGGTGGTGCTGCGCAAGGGCACTGCGGCGGCGCACTACATCTTGGGCGGTCCCCAGGCGAACGACAACAACGCGTTCACCCTGGGAACCCCCACCACCGAGATCTACGTCATGCACGGAGAGACCGCCGCCGTGGCCTCGTATTCTCGCCGCTTGCTCAAGGAAAAAGAGGCGGGGCGCGATCTGGGGCCGATCACCGAGAAGATGAACGAGCTGGCCCAGAGCTACCACGACAAGTCGCGGCCCTGGTACTGCGCCCAGAGGGGCTTCGTCGATGAGACGGTGCGTTTCGAGGACCTGCGCAAGTACCTCGTGGCGTTCACCGGCAGCAGCTATCAGAATCCCAAGTCGATCTGCCCACAGCACCAGATGATTCTGCCGCGGATCATCCGGGGCTGACGGCGTCTGGGCGCAACAGCAGAGCCGGCGCGGTCTTTCGTGTCTCGGCAAGGGGATCGCGTCGTTTTTTGGGGGGGCAGGGAGCTTTCATGACCGAAAAACTCACCGGATCCGAGCTCGTGGCGCTGGTAAAGCGCGTGTTCGAGCCGGGTGACAAAGACAAAAAAATGGCGATCCTCGTGGACCTGCCGGACGAGGTGGCGAAGGACACTGGGTCCTGGCGCTTCAGGCGCGAGGCGGCCGCCCAGTGGGCTGATATGCTCAAAGAGCGCTCGGGTGAGCTCGGCCTCGAGGTGGAGCTTTTTTACTACCGAAACGCCCACACCAACAACGGCGATCTCCCCGAGGCGGGCGTTTTTTACCGCGGAGGCGGACATCCGGCCGCCGCCGGGCAGATGGGCGGGGAGGCCGCATCTTTCGAGCGCCTCTTCGAGACCCATCAGATTTTGATCGCGCCGACCCAGTTCTCGGCGACGGCGCCACTTAAGATGGCGGCCAGAAGGTGGTCATTCCGCGCCGCGACCATGCCCGGTTTCTCGGCGGCGATGATCCCCGCTTTGCGCCTCGACTACTCGGTTATCGGCGCTCGGGTGGACAAGCTCAAGGCGATCCTCGACGCCGCCGCCGGCTGTGACATCGTCTTTCGCACCGGCGGCGCGGAGCATCGCGTCCATCTCGACCTGCGCCACCGCACCGCTCACGCCTCGGGCGGCGTTTTCCCAAGGGCCGGGGTCGCGGGCAATCTGCCTTCGGGCGAAGCCTACATCGTCCCCTACGAGGGCGAGGTGGAAGGCGACGCCTCCCGAACCACAGGTGAGATCCCGGTGCAGCTCGGCGATGACGTGGTCGTCTACCGGGTGGAGAAGAACAAAGCCGTGGGTGTGGTCTCGGACAACCCGGCCTCGAAGCTAGAGCGGGAGAAGCTCGCGAAAGAGCCGGCCTACGGCAACGTGGCCGAGCTCGGCCTGGGGGTGCTGGGCGACTTCGGCCTCGAGCCCACCGGTGAGATCCTGCTCGACGAAAAGCTCGGGCTCCACATCGCCTTCGGCCGCTCCGAGCACTTCGGCGGCCAGGTCGGCCCAAAAGATTTTTCCTCGCCCGAACAGGTCATCCACATCGACCGGGTCTACATCCCCAAGCTCCAGCCCGCCGTCGAGGTGGTCGAGGCCGACATCATCTTGGAAGGCGGTGGGCGCGAGCCCTTGATGCGCGCCGGGCAGTACGTCATCTCCCTCGACTGATACGGGCGGACCTGTTTGCCTGCCCCTGTCCCGTGCCCTGCCGATGACGACGGGCGCCATCGCGGGGCAGTTTTTTGATCACCATACGATTGTATTAATATCTAGCATTTTGCCATATAGATACAAATGGGGGGTATTCAGTTTTGGCGCTTTATGTATAATGAGAAGAGGCATTGGAGGCGGTAGGACGCGCCGGTGGGGGCTCCGAGAGGTTTGTATAAAAATGACAAGAGAACGGAAGCTCGAGGTGCTGGTAATCGTGGAAGAGCTACGTCCCGACGCGGTGGATGGGTTCCTGCGCCGCAACGGGTTGTCCAAGGAGATGATCGAGAGGTGGCGCCGGGAGCGCGAGGCCGGCAAGCTCAGGCTATGCGGCCGGGAGGACACCACCCACAAGCGCCTCGACATCATGTCCAGACGGGTGGCTCAGCTCGAGCAGGAGAACAAAAACCTTCAAAATCGCCTCAAGCAGGCGAGTGTCATCCTCGAGTTCCACAAAAACCTCTCAGAGCTCATGGGGATCTCCGCCGAAGACGACGTCAAAAAGACCGCCTCTGATTAATCCCGCCATCAAAAAGCACTTCGTCGAACAAAAATCTTCGGCTGGGCGACAATTTCAATAGATCCTTTCTGGGGCCCCGTGCGCCTCTACCTCACCAAGGGCCCGGCATCTCCAAGCCGCGGGAGCGTTTTGGGGCATATCGGGCTAGACTGACTGTCATCCAAAACTATCAGGAGCGCTAAACATGGAGCGTGAAGGCAAAACGAGCGGCAGAGGCCTCCCCGTATTATTGGTGCTCGCGCTGTCGGTGAGCTGCGGCGGCGAGGATAAACGCGGCGACGGTGGCTCCGTCGTGGAGGCGCCGGTTTCAGAGGAACTGCTCGCGAAGGTCAGCGGGGTTCGCGCCGCGACCTGGCTCGAGGACATGCTCATGGCTCGCGGCCCCAAAGGCGAGCGGCGCGTGGCTCCGGGAGATTTTATCTCGGCGGGAGAGACGCTGCTGAGCGCCGAAGGCCTGGAGGCGACCTTGGAGTTTTCCGATAGGACCCAGGTGGTGGTGGCCGGGAGCACCGAGGTGCTCGTGTCGACTGGCGGCACCGGGCCGGGGGTTGAGCTCGTTCGCGGCGAGCTCCGCGTCACGCGGCCCCTCGATGCGGCAGGCCCGATGTGGCTCGGCTCAAAGGGGCACAGGGCGACCCTCGGGCCGGGGAGGTTTCTCGCCGTCGCCGAAAAAGATGGCCCGGTGAGCCTGCTGGTCGAAGCTGGCTGGGCCAAGAGCGGCGGTGGAGAGACTCTGATCGCCGGCCGGCACCACGTGCTCGGAGCGTCGAGACCTCCGGGCGGTCCCGGTCTCCCCGCTTCTTTTTCCCTGCCCCGGATCGTGGCGACGCCGCTGGCCCCCTTGGTCCCGAGGGAGCTCGTGCGCCCGCCGGAGCGCCCTTTGGTCCGCGGTATCGGCACCTTGGTCGCGCGGGATCCCCGGACTCGGAAGAAGAGCGGCGAAGCCTTGGACCTGACCTTGCA
>JAABTR010000429.1 GCA_011389755.1 Deltaproteobacteria bacterium
CGCGGTATCGGCACCTTGGTCGCGCGGGATCCCCGGACTCGGAAGAAGAGCGGCGAAGCCTTGGACCTGACCTTGCACCGGGTCCGAGTCACGGTGCGCGACGGCATCGCGCGCACCGAGATCGAAGAGGCGTTCACAAACAAGTCCAACCGAACGGTCGAAGGGATTTACAAATTTGTCTTGCCCGGCGACGCAAGCATCACGAGGCTGGCCCTCGACGTGAATGGACGCATCGAAGAGGGCGAGGTGCTCGAGAAGAAGCGCGCGAAACGCGTCTTCAAATCGATCGTCGAGGATTCGGTGCGCCCGCGTGATCCGGCTCTTTTGGAGTGGGAGCGCTCGGGTTCCTTCTCCATGCGGATATTTCCCATCACCGGTGGCCAGACCCGTCGCGTGTTTCTGTCTTACATGCAGCCGCTCACCGCAAAGGACGGCGTGTACGAGTACGTCTACCCCATGAGCAGCCCGGCGGGCACCGCCCAGATCGGCCGGTTCGAGATCGAGGTGGACGCCGCGCTCAGCCGGGATATCGCCAATGTGACCACGTTGCTCATGCAGGCCGAGGCGCGAACGAGCGGCAAAAACGCGAAGGTCACCTTTGCCGCGGACGAATTTACTCCGGCCGCCGACTTTGCGGTGCGCCTCTCTACCGCCGGCCTCGAAAAAGAGGCCCGCGTCGCATCCGAGACAGACCCCCAGGGCCGCACCTACGCCATGGCGCTGCTCAGTCCGCGCATCCCCCAAGGTGCGCCGGTCGAGTCTCGCCGGGTCGTGGCCATGGTGGACAGCTCCTACGGGATGTCCAAGGAGCTGCTCGATTTTGCCAAGCAGACCGTCCTCGAGACCGCGGCCGCGCTGGGCCCCACCGATGAGCTGGCAGTGCTCGCGTGTGACAGCGACTGCCGCGCGTTCGAAGCCGGCTTCGCCCGAGTGGACGCCGGGGCGATCGTTCGGCTGGCCAAGTGGCTGGGGGGCATCGAGCCCGGGGGAGCCAGCAACCTGCTCGGCGGGTTCGCGCAGGTCTTCGAGCTCACAAAAGGCGGCGCGCCTGTGGATGTGGTCTACTTGGGCGACGGCAGCCCCACCGCGGGAGCGACCGAGGTGCCCGAGCTGGTCCGGCTCCTCCAAGCGACGCGCCCAGCGAATGTCTTTGTGCACGCTATCGGTTTGGGCGCGAACCGAGATGAGCTCGCCTTGTCGGAGATCGCCGCGCGCCTCGGCGGCGCTCTTCACAGGCCCATGGTGGGAGAGGCTCCCCAGCGAGTCGCCGCAGCGCTTGTGCGGAGCTTGGGCGCGGCGTCCTTGAAAAACCTGACCATCACCTGGCCGGCCGGCGTGGAGTCCGCTTACCCTTCGCACCTCGGCACCCTCGCCGCGGGGCAAGAGCTCGCCGTGGTGGCGCGGCTTTCGGGCGATGCCCTCAGCGGCGAGCTTGTCTTGCGCGGCACCGACGGCAGCGGCCGGGTCGTGGAGCGGCGGTTTCCGGTGAGCGTGCGTGCCGGTTTGCCCAAACCGAGCGCTGTGGCGAAGCTGTGGGCCGGCCGCCACTTGGACGCCTTGACCATCGAGGCAGGTAGGGAAAAGGAGATCGTGGCCCTGTCGCGTCAGATGAAGATCGCGAGTCGCTACACGAGCTGGATCGTGCTGGAGAACGACCGCATGTACCGGCAGTTCGGGATAGAGCGCCTCGAGACCGAGGGCTGGGACGGGCAGGCGCCCGAGTTCGAAGAGCTCGAGAGCCTCGATGACATGGACGAAGGCGCTCTTTCTCCCGCGGGTGCAGAGCACGCGATCGCGGGTTACGGGCGCGGCGCCGGTCAGCTGGGAGCCGCGTCGAGGGCGAAGGCGGCGAAGAAGAGCGCGCCGCGTTCGAGCGCCAAAGCCGCTTCGGCCGCTCCTGTCAATATGTCGGATGCCATCGACGAGGAAGCTGCCAAAAGAGAAAGACCCCAAGTCGCCGTCTCCGAGGTCATGCCGGAGGACGGTCTCCAAAGAAGGCGCCGCGCCCCTCGCAGGGGCTACCGGGTGGAATTCATCGCTCCTCGGCGCCCGAGCGCCAAAGCTTCCGAGAATGCGCAAGAAGCCGCGAGGCAGGTGGAGCAGACCCCCTTGGTGCGCGCTCACCACCGCCGCTACGTGCGCATCCTCGCCCGCCAGGGCCGCCTCGAGGAGCAGCTCGCCGCGGCGAGGGCATGGATCGAGAGGGATCCCCTCGAGCCGAGCGCGCTGCGGGCCTTTGCCGACGCTCTGGCGAGGAACGGCGAGCGGGAGCGCGCCTTGCGGTTTTACAGCGGCATCACCGAGCTGAG
>JAABTR010000430.1 GCA_011389755.1 Deltaproteobacteria bacterium
AGTGTTGTGAACCGATCATCAAAGCGGACACGCTCGCACCCACCGCCGAGGCGCTCATGCGGGCGCGCTACACCGCTTATACCCTCGCGGAGATTGAATTTATTCATAATACGATGCATCCGCGCACCCGCGATGAATTCCAAGAAGAGCCCACGCGGCAATGGGCCGAGAAATCGAAATGGCTCGGGCTCGAGATCCAAGAGATCAAGGATGGCAAAGAGGACGACCACAAAGGCCTCGTGGAGTTCATCGCCCGCTTCGAGAACGAGGGCAAGGAGACCGAGCACCACGAGCTGGCCGAGTTCGAGAAGGCCGATGACCAGTGGTTCTTCGTCGACGGCAAAATGGTCGGCCCGCAGACGTTCATGCGCTCGGAGCCCAAAGTGGGTCGCAACGATCCCTGCACGTGCGGCAGCGGCAAGAAGTTCAAGAAGTGCTGCGGGAAGCCGGCCTAGCCTACCTTTCGATCCGGGCGACCAAGTAGCCGCGGTACGTCACCGATTCCAGCTCTAAGGGGTCGAAGGTGTGCCAGGGGATCTCGGGGCGGGACCTGTCTTCGGGGTAGACATCGATGCTGTCGACCACCTGGTAGCGGCCCAAGGGGTAGTCTCGGCCCCGGTAGTTGACGATCAGCGGGCCGCTGAGGGTTCGAGGTGGGGGGCCGAAGATCACCGCCACATCTATCTGCGCGTCCTCCCAAAACAGATACGAAGGCAGCTCGGCTTCGAGCTCTGGGCGGAGGTCTTTGTCGCGGGTCAGCTGACACGCGTAACGCAGCTCGGGCAGATAGAACATCGGCGCGTAGGACATGAAGGTGGGATAGATGAAGACCACCGCGTCGCGCGGGAGGTCTTCGAGGTAGCGAACGAGCGATTCGGTGCTCGTGGCCCGGTCGCGCAGAGGCTCCATCGCATACTCGCACAGGGTGCACCGCGCGCCGACATCGGGCAGATTTTTCGAAGACGGCGCGGCAAAGCCGAAGTGGGGCACGTTGGTGAAGACCACCGCGGCGAGGGCGACGAGACCTGCTGCTCGGGCCATGTTCCAAAGCAAAAAGATGGCGATCGCGGTCACCGCGGCCCCTACCGGGATGAGCGCCACGGCGTGTCGCATGTCTGCTACGTCGGATTTATTCAGAGGCTGTGGGGAGGCCGCGGCCGTGGCGAGCGTGAAGACCGCGCAGAACGCGACCAGCACGAGCCCTGTCTTCGCGGGCGTTTTTAACGCTTCCATCGGTCGCAACACAAAAGGCAGGGCGAGCGCCGGCCACAGCCCGACGGCTGCGAATTCGAAGGTCCCCAGATCCCGCAGGTGCCAAAGGGCCAAAGTGGCGAACCTCTCGACCCACGGGTGACCGTCCGGCTGGGCGACCCCAGCGCCAAAAGGGCTGCCCCGCGTTATGAGGATCCAGGCGCCCGCGGCCCCAACCCCCGCCGCGCAGGCGAGCCATCGGCGGATGAAGACGCCGCGAGGCACGTCGCTCAGCAAAAGCACCGGTAACGCCGCGAGAAGGGCGGCGGCGCTCAGATAGTGGCTCCCGAAGGCGGCGCCGCCGCTGACAAAGGCGAGCAGGGCCAAGGCCGCGCCTCGGGGTTTGGAGCCGGGTGGGGCCGAGACCGCGTAGAGGGCGGCGCTTACGAACAGGATCGAGAGCGCGTAGTACCGGCAGTTGCGAATGTACAAAAGGTACGCCGGGCTGACGGCGAGCAAAAACAAAGGCAGCGCCCAGGGGAACTCTTTTGTCAGGTTGCGCACCCACAGCGCCGTGAACAAGAGAGCGAGCAGGCCCGCGACGACAAACGGCACCCGGCCCGCGATCGTCCCCGGGCCCACGGCGGCAAAGCTCAAGGCCGCGACGTAGTATTGCAGAGGCGGCATGTACGTGTTGCGCAGGTTCTCGTCGAGCTCGGCCCCGGCTCGAAAGCCCACGAGGTTTTTCCCGTCCCAAGCCGTCAGCTCACCGCGCTCTGTGAGGTTTTGCGCAAACAAGGCCGTGTTTGCTTCGTCGTCCCAGAAGAGGTGGTCATCCAGGCCCCAAGAGGCCAGCGCTGCGCAGGCAATCACGGCGGCGGCGGCCAAGAAGATGTTTGGGCCGAGGTTCCTCACGGCGGCCATGATAACAGCTTTTTTGTCACCCGACGCGACGAAAGGGCGGTGGTTTCAAAGGTCCGTGATTGCGATTTGTCCGGCTCCAGACTAGAACCGCTTAACGTGGAAAGTTTGCGTCACAAAGAGAGACGTTTCGTTTTTGCGGTGCCGCTCGAAGCCCTCGCGACTGTGCTCCTCGGCGTGTTTGTCGCCGCGGCGCTCGCGGCCGGCTGCTCGAAAGAGGCGAGCGAGAAAGCCGCGCAAAGACTCGTCGAGCCAAAGCCGCGCTCTACACAAAGGCCGCCGAGCATCGTGCTGCTGTCCATCGACACGCTGCGCGCCGATCATCTGGGGGCGTGGGGATATCCGCGCCCCGTCTCTCCCACCCTCGATCGAATGGCAGCCCGGTCGGTGCGCTTTGCGCGGGCCATCAGCCAGGCCCCGTCCACCGCTCCGGCTCATATGTCCATCTTTACGGGCCTCGCCCCGCCGGTGCATGGAGTGCACAACGCGGTGGACGGTGAGATAACCGAGCTCCCCGAGCACATCGAGACTTATGTCGAGAGGTTGCGCAAGAGCGGTTACCTGACGGTCGGGCTTCACGGCGGGGTCAACGTGGACGCCGCCTTCGGGTTTGATCGGGGGTTCGACCTCTACAGTCAAGACCTGATCTCGTACAACTGGATCCGCGCAAGTTGGACCGGCGCGGACCTCGAACCGATCCGTTCGTGGCTTCAGATGAGTCGGGCGAGTGACAAACCGCTTTTTTTGTTTCTGCACCACTACGTGTGTCACGCGCCCTACGTGACCGCCCCCGCCGCGACCGCGCACCGGTTCACCGAGGGGCGCCTGGTCGAGGGGCTTTTTGCGGGTATGGCTCCGAGCGCCAAGCGAGAGCTGGTGGAGCTTCTGGGAAAGGTGCGGGAGCCGCGAGCCCGCATGATGGGGATCCTCGATATCTACCGGCGTCAGTCCGACGTCTTCTGGAGTGGGGTCGAGCTGGCGAGGCCCGAGCACCGAAAGCACGTGGAAGGGTTCTATGACGCGCAGGTGTCCTACGCGGACCAGCTGCTCAAGTGGGTGCTGGCGATTTTTAGGGACGAAAAAGAGCTCGAAAACACGATCTTCGTCGTGCTGTCCGATCACGCAGAGGAGTTCGGCGAGCACGGCGGCAAGGAGCACGAGCGGCTCTTCGTAGAGCACCTTCACGTGCCTTTGCTCATAAAATTTCCTCGCAGCGAAGCCTATGCCGGGCGCGTCGTCTGGGAGACCGTGCGCACCATGGATGTCTTTCCCACGCTCTTCGACTACCTGGGGCTGCAAAAAGGGGAGCCGGTTCAAGGTCAAACGCTGATGCCCTTGCTGACGAAACGAGGATCCTATGATGTGACCGTCGCCTCTTTTGGACAGCGGGGACGGTCTTTTCCTTTCGTTCGCATGGAACGAGAAGGATTCTCCTATTCCACCCAGCCGACAAAGGACGGCGCCGAGTGGCTTTTCGATCTGGGGGACGACTCGAAAGAGCAAGAAGACCTCAAGGCCCGCCGTCCGATCGTGCTGGAGCGCTTTCGGGCCCGCGCTGCGGAGATCTACAAGGAGCACGCCGCCTTTGCCCGGAAGCTGGAGAACCTCGGTAGGCCCGAAGCGGGCGCGGATTCGATCTTGCAAAAACAGCTGCAGGCCTTGGGCTACACGAAGTGATCGGAACCATGGGGGCGGCGTGGCAATCGGTGTGGCTGATAACTCTTTTCGTGGCGCCGGGTCTCGCAGTCACCTTTTTTTTGGGGACCCGGACATCACTCAAAAAAGCGCGGCTCACGCTCGGCGAGCTCGCGCTGGCTTCGGTGGGGTTTTCTCTGTTGCTTGGCGGGGTGGTCGCCCTTCTCTTGGCCCAGCTGGGCGTCTTCTCTGCGGGCGCGCACACGGCTGTGATATCCGGGGTCACGCTGGGCCTTGTCGCCGCGGCGCGTCTTCGCTTGGCGACGAGCTTTGTCTGCCGCCTGGGCAGGTGGCGCTCGGCCCTCTACGCCGCCGGTATCGCGCTGGCTTTG
>JAABTR010000431.1 GCA_011389755.1 Deltaproteobacteria bacterium
GCTTGGCGACGAGCTTTGTCTGCCGCCTGGGCAGGTGGCGCTCGGCCCTCTACGCCGCCGGTATCGCGCTGGCTTTGATTTGGCTGGCGCTGTTTGCGCGGCCGTTTCTTTGGATCATCGGCGGAGATGACGCCGGCACCTACTTAAACACCGCCGCTCATATCGCCTCGTCCGGCCAGATCACCGTGCACGACTCGGCGACGGCGTTGGCGTCGGACGGCTACGAAGGGACCTTTTTCTACGAGCCCGAGGAGACGGACGATCCTCTGTACGCGCGCCTTGACTCTCCGCTTCAGTTCGTGGGGTTCTTCATCACGGATCCAAGATCCGGGACGGTCGCGCCCCAGTCGCTGCACATGTTGCCGGCCCTGCTGGCGGTTTGGGTGGGCATCGTCTCTCTCCCCAAGGCGCTGCTGCTTTTCCCGCTCCTCGCGCTGCTCGGGGTCGCGGCGGTCTATCACGCGACACGCAGGACCATCGGCGCTCCCGAGGCCGCCCTGGCGGCGATCTTTCTTTTCTTCAGTTTTCTGCAGCAGTGGTTTGCCCGCTATCCCACGAGCGAGATGCTGGTTCAGCCGGTCTTCTTTTTTGGGCTGTGGTTGCTCGCCACGGCGGAGCGGACCCAAAGCCGAGCATTGAGCGCGGCCGCCGGATTCACTTTGTCTTTCGCGATCCTGGCCCGGGGAGACGCCGTACTCATCGTCGGCGCGGCGGTGCTCTACGCAATTTTTTCGCAAGCGGGTCGCAGCCGCTTTCGGCTCCACCACCTTTGGTTCCTGGCCGGGATGATCCCGCCTGTCGCCCAGATGCTCGTTCACGTCTCCACGGTGGGGCGGGCGTACCTGGTCTACGCGGCATCGTACAACGTCATCTTGGACCGGCTATTCGAAGGCGCTGCTTTGGTGACGGCGTCCTTCGCCTTGTTTTGGGGGGCCTTTGCCGGGCTCGCCGGAGTGACAGCCGCGGCGGTTTGGAAATGGGAGGCCGTTGGGCCGCGATTGGGCCGGTGGGGCGAACGCCATAAGGGACCCTTGCTTTGGGGGTATCTCGGGCTGACCACGGGACTGTTTTTTTACGCCTGGTGGCTGCGGCCCTTGCTCGTCGAGCCTTCGCTGGGTCGGGACGCGCCGCTACACCCCGACGGTCTGTCGGTGGTCAAGCTCGGTTGGTACCTGGGCAATCCGGGTCTCGTTCTCGCCGCTTGGGGGCATATCGTTTTGGCGCGCCGAGCCCGCGGCGCGGTCCGTCTTTTGATACTTTGCGGCGTGCTCACGGCGATCATTTATTTGCACAACCCGGTTCAGTTTGCGCTCCAGCCCCAGTGGGCCCGCAAATTCATGCCCATCGTCGTCCCCTTTTTCGCGGTCTGCATGGCGACCGCGGTCACGTGGATCGGGCGTTTCGTGGACAAAAGATGCCGAGGCTGGGGGCGTCTCACCGTCGGGGCCCTGGCGGCGTTTCAGGTGGGGCTCATGTTCCATCCGGCCCTGCCCTTTTTGCGCTACGTCGAGTACGCGGGCGTCTATCGGGATTTGGCTGGGCTGAACGAGGTGATAAAGCGGGACGACGCGGTTTTGTTGATGCACCCGGGAGACATCGGTTTTCGCTTCGGCCCGCCCTTGCGCTACATCTTCGATCGCCCGGTGGTGTTGGTGCAGCGCGATGCCGACGAGGGGCGGCTTCGGCGGGGCCTCGAGCTGCTCTGCGACCACGGGCTGTCGCCCTACTTTTTTTCTCCCAAGCCCGCTTTGACGCGGGCGTTGCCCCTCACGTTTCAAAAGCAGGTGCGCCTGGCACTGCCCGAGACTGAGCGGCCTATCGATAGACCGCCTGAGAAAATAGCCGAAGCGTCCTTCAATGTCGATGTCTACACCGTTGATTGCAAGAGATTGAACAAGACCAAGTAGCCGGGGTTCGTGTCTTTTCGAGGATTCAGAGTTCAGGCGGACGATCATAAACGGAGAGTTGGTCGTCGAGACTCCAGATGTAAACTCGGCGGGCTT
The DNA here is from genome assembly GCA_011389755.1 of Deltaproteobacteria bacterium. Lineage (GTDB taxonomy): Bacteria > Myxococcota_A > Polyangia > JAAYKL01 > JAAYKL01 > JAABTR01. Next base: position 2,004 of record JAABTR010000431.1, read on the forward strand.
TGTGTTTTGTTAGTTGTGCTTCCCATGTTTTGTATATTGTGAGATCGCCGAAACCGCTTGCCTTGCCTTTTGAATCGGTTCTGCCTACCCAATTCGGGAATTCATTCAGCCACTCGGCTAACTCCGTTTGATCCTGTAGCGGGGTCGGTGTGAATGGGGATTCTCCCTGGAGAGCCTTTTTGACTTGCTGTGTGAAGACCGTTGCCGTTTCGCGTCGCTGTCTTCCGTCGCCGTTTTGGCCGATGTGGTTTCCGGTTTCGAGGATAGTCGTCATGGGCAGAAGGAGTGTTTCTCGGTCCTTCATTTTTGCTTCGAGATCGAGCAGTATGTTGTTTTTGTTATCGTTCATGTTGGGAACGTCTAGGATTTCACAAAAGACGCTCGTGTCGATGATGCAGATAGCCGCGCTCATGAACGCTCTCGGCGCAAAGAGGCTATGAATTCGGCGTTGCGTTTTTTTCTCCGCTCTTCGTCGATCGGCTCCTTGACGTACTTGTCGATGACTCGCTTTGTCATCAGTGCGCCGAGCGACCCACGTGCGATCAACGAGGGGTACTCGTCTAGGTTTTCGAGTTTGGCAAGTCGGCTCGTGCCCGTGTTTGGGTCTCTGTAACAGAAAGTGACATTGGGTACGGCGCTGTCCGGCAATGCGTCTAGTAGCGCCGGATTATGGGTTGTCAGCAGTACACGCAGGCTTCGCCTTTCAGCAATGGCTTTAATTCGCTCAAGGAGCTTTCCCGCCCGGCTCGGGTGAACCCCATTGTCGATCTCCTCGACAACCACCAGCGACCCTTCGTCCACGGAGAGCAGGGCTGCGGCGATCGCGAGCACGCGCAAAGTTCCGTCAGAGAGCACTGCCGCGTCCCGGATTTCTTCGCGAGCACCAAACGTCTCAATGAGTCGGACCATGACTTCCCCCCTTGGACCTTCCATGAAGGCGATTTCCGAGATGTCCTGCTCGGGGAGCTGCTTGACGAAGTCCAGAACTTCCGTCTTCGATGCCTCGCTTTTGCACAATTTGAAGAGAATCGCGCTCAGATTGCTGCCGTCGCCCCTAAGCCGATGTTCCGAGGGGAATGAATAGCCGCGCATCTGTCCGGGGACCGGATCGAGGAAGAGAATTCTCTGCAGGAGATCCTGAACCGCTTTTGCGTTTCGCGGAATTTCCTGTTGGGACTGCGGGTATTTATTGTCGAATCGTGCCGGGGTCTGAAGCTGGCTGAAGACAGCTTGCCGTCCAGTGCAGGTGATCTTGGGCTTGTTTTTTCCTTGTTTGAAATTGTTGTATGAGACGAAGATGTCATCGCCTTCTTGGTCGGCGCTTTCCACGACCTTGTACAAAAACGGAACATTTGAGTCCAGCCAGTCGGCGCTCAGGGATTCGCCCTGTATGACGAGCTCATCGTTCCGATATGAAAGATAGAGCTCCAGGGTCAATTCACCCTCGATATTCGAAAACCGGCACGTAAAAGACAATGGTATTTTCTTGTCGAGGAAAAGTTCGCTGTTTTTTCCCCGGACGGCGAGCTCTTCTTTTTCGAGAGCGTATGGGAGATCGGCGAGGCGGCGTCCCTGGGCGAGCCAGGAGATGAGCTGCAACGCTTCGACTAGATTGCTTTTTCCCGATGCGTTAGCTCCGATCAGTACAGTCAGATCGGCCAGGCTTAGGGTCGCCTCATCGTAGCTTTTAAAATTACTTAAACCTATCGACGTCAACATTGTTTTCTCCCAATTGC
>JAABTR010000432.1 GCA_011389755.1 Deltaproteobacteria bacterium
CGTACATGTACCACGTTGCGAAGGCCCTCTTCAAAAATCGAACTGCCGAGGCTGCAAACTGTTTGTTGCCCCCCGTTGGAAGTCCACGGGGAGGTGGATAGGTGATACCGTGGCGAGATCTGAAAGTCACCACCGCAAAAAATAGAGCGTTTGTCTCCGGGATGGCACACGGTGTGCCGGCTTCCATTCGGTGAGCTATCTTGTTAATGCTGTAAATTCAAAGCAATACAGAATAGTCGGCTGACTCGGCGGCTGGCCT
>JAABTR010000074.1 GCA_011389755.1 Deltaproteobacteria bacterium
ACCTTGATCTTCGGCAACAGCCGGCGCAGCGTCGAAAAAATAGCTCGGCTCATCAACGAAGAGGCGGACGAGAAGATCGTGTTCGCCCACCACGGCTCCCTCGCCCGCGAGCTGCGGCACGAGGTCGAGTCCCGGCTCAAGGCGGGGGAGCTGCGGGGCATCGTGGCCACCAACTCCCTGGAGCTGGGCATCGATGTGGGCACCGTGGACGAGGTGGTCCTAGTCCAGACACCGCCGGCTCTGTCCTCGACCATCCAGCGGGTGGGGCGGGCGGGGCACCGGGTCGGGGCCATAAGCCGCGGGCTGCTCATCGCCATTCACGAACGAGATCTCCTCGACGCCGCCGTCATGATCCCCGCCTTGCTGAGCGGCCAGGTGGAGCCGCTGACCTTACCGCGAGCCCCCCTCGACGTGCTCGCGCAGGTCATCTTGTCACGAGCGTGCCAGCGAAGCTGGAAGCTCGACGAGCTCTACGAAGCGGTGCGGCGGGCGGCTCCCTACGAAGACCTCGACCGCGCCGCCTTCGACCTGGTGGTCGAGATGCTGGCGGGGCGCTACGCGCAGACGAAGATCCCGAGCCTTCACCCAAGGGTCCACCTCGATGGAGTCGAGCAGACCGTCGTGGCTCGCAAAGGAGCCCAAAAGCTCCTCTACGCCGCTGGCGGCACGATCCCGGACCGTGGTTACTTCGCGCTGCGGCACGCCCAGACCAAGGCCGTGATCGGGCAGCTCGATGAAGAGTTCGTCTGGGAGCGGTCCCTGGGAGACACCTTCACGCTCGGCGTTCAAAATTGGCGCATCGAGCGCATCACCCACGCCGACGTCTTCGTCATCCACGCCCGCAAGACGTCGGCCCTGGCTCCTTTTTGGCGCAGCGAGGAGCTCGCCTGCGACCTCTGGTTCGCCGAGCGCCGTGCCCTCTTCCTCGAGGAGGTCGAGGAAAATTTCGACCGCGCCAAGGTCACCGCTCGTCTCGTCGAGAGCCACCGGTTCTCCGTCGAGGCCGCGGACGCGCTGTGGAGCTACCTCGACCGGCAGCGCAAGGCCACAGGCGTCGCCCTGCCTCACCGGCGCCACCTGGTCATCGAGCGGCTGCCGGCGAGCCGAGGCTCCCGGGGGAGGCTCCTGGCTCTTCACACTATTTGGGGCGGGAAGGTAAACCGCGCCCTGGCGTTCGCCTTGGGCGCGGCCTGGGAAGAGAAGCTCAAGAGCCGCGTCGAGGTGGCCTACGACGACGACTGCGTCGCCCTGGAGCTGCCAGGCGAGTACGCCGGCGATCCCCTGTCGGCGCTGCTCGAACGCGACGTAGAGGAGCTCGTCCTCGCCAGGCTCGGACAGACGGGGCTCTTCGGTGCCCACTTCCGCAGGGCCGCGGCCGTCTCCCTGGCCCTGCCTCGGGCGGCGTTCGGGCGCAGGGTGCCTTTGTGGCTGCAGCGAAAGAGGGCAAAGAGCCTCCTCGAGTCAGTCCGCTCCCAGACCGATTTCCCGACCACGGTCGAGGCGTGGCGCGAGTGCCTCGAGCGGGCCGTCGACATCGAGGGCCTCAAGGAGCGCCTGGCCGAGCTGCGCGCGCAAAAGATAGACGTCTCCCACGCGAGCACCGCGTCGGCCTCCGCGTTTGCTTCACAGGTCCTTTGGAAGCGGACCAATGAGCTCATGTACGAGGGCGACGCGCCCGAATTCGGCCCGGCCGGGCTCACCGAGCAGCTGCTTGAGAAGCTCGTCTTCTCGCCCCGGCTGCGCCCCGAGGTCCCGGCTTCTCTGGCGCAGGAGGTGGCCGAGAAGCTCGAGCGCACCTACACCGGCTATGCGCCGCGGGACGAGCTAGAGCTCGTCGACTGGGTCTTCCAAAGGAGACTTTTGCCCCAGGGGCGCTTTGACGCGCTCATCGAGGCGATGGCGCGCCAAAACGATCGGCCCCGCGAAGAGATCATCGAGGCCGCCCGCGGCCGGCTCATCGCCCTGAGCACCTCCAACACCGATCGCCGGCGGTACGTCTGCGCCGTCGAGCAGCTGCCCCACCTGCAGACCGACTTCGATCTGACCCCGGCCTCTTTGTGGGACATCGGCTCGAACGCCCCACCGGCCGAGGCGACCTCCCAGTCCCTGTCCATCGCGCGGCAGAGGGCAAAGCCGCGCCGCCAACTCACAGATGACGATCCCGCCGCCGCCCTGGTGGCGCTGCACCTGTCTTACAGCGGCCCGATTGAGCTCGAAGCGCTCGCCGCCGAGCTCCCCCTCGACCCGGTGCGCCTCGAAGGCGCCGTCGCCGGGCTCGTGGACGAGCAAAGAGCCGTCGTGGACCGGATCGTCGAGGGCGCGCAGAGCTGCGAGATCTGCGATGCCGAAAACCTCGCGCGCCTGCTCGCCCTCATGCGCCGGGAGCGCGCTTTTTCGCACGAACCGCGGCCTGTGGGTCTTCTGCCGGCTTTTTTGGCTCAGCTGGGGGGAGTCGGCGCAGACGAGACCGATATCACGGGCGTGCTCGACAGACTGTGCGGCCTGCCCGCCTCGGCCAAGGAGTGGGAGCGCGATATCCTGCCCGCGCGGATGACGAGCTACCGCAAAGAAAAGCTCGATCGCCTCTTTGCCGAGACAGACATCCGGTGGTTCGGGTGTGGAAAAAACCGCGTCACCTTCGCCTTCGAAGAAGACCGCCCCCTCTTGTTCGGCGCCGCCGGGGCCGCCGGCGAAGAGCTGGCCGACGACCCGGCGGCCCTCTTCCCCTCGCCCCGTGGCAGCTTCAGCCCCGAGGACCTGGCCCTCGCGACCGGAGCGAGCACCGCGGCTGTGACGCAGAGGCTGTGGTCTTTGGCCTGGCAGGGCCTGGTGACCACGGAGACCTTCGCCCCGGTGCGCGCCGCCGAATCGAAGACCAAAAAGGGGGCCGCGGACACGCGGCGCCGCCCCGGGGGGAGTCCACGGGGTGCGAACCGCTGGCGCGCCAAAGGAGCGCTCGGCGGGCGGTGGCGGCTTTTGACCGAACCCGAGGGGAGCGAAGACGCCTGGGACGCCCAGCTGCGCAGCCGAGACCGCGCGCGGCTCGTGCTCGAGCGCTACGGCATCGTGTTTCGGGAGCTGCTCGCAAAGGAGCTGCCGAGCTTGTCCTGGCGAGCGGTTTTTCCGGCTCTGCGCCTCCTCGAGCTGTCCGCAGAGGCCGTCAGCGGCATGTTCTTCGAGGGTCTCAAAGGCGTTCAGTTCGCGAGGCCCGACGCCCTGACGACCCTTTTGGGAGGGATCGATCTGGACCGGGTGTTTTGGATCAGCGCGGCAGATCCCATAAGCCCCTGCAAAATGGGTCTCGAGGCCCTGCGGTCTTGGGACCTGCCCCGGCGCGCCGCCACGAGCCGCCTGGTCTTTCACGGGGAGCGCCTCGCGCTGGTCTCCAAAGCAGAGGGCAAGCTCCTCGACATCCGGGCAGCGCCCGATGATCCGGCCCTGCCTCGATATTTCGCGCCGCTGGCCGAGCTGACCCGAAGGGACATCGATCCCCGCGCCACCGTCTGCGTCGAAACGATAAACGGTTCCTCCGCCCTGACCAGCCCCTACCGCCCGGTCCTAGAAAACAGCTTGAGCTGCTACGCCGATCACCGGGGCATCAACATCCTGCCGGGCTGACCCCTAGACCCGGATGGGGACGGGGGCGATCACCTGGGAGGAGGTCAGCATCCAGGTCACAAGAGCCGCGCACAAGAAGGCGCCAAGCCACGGCCGCCCTGTGAGCTCGAAGCACCACGTCGAGAGGGGCACCATGAGGAGGAGGACCCCCATAATGTGCATCGTGTTCATCATGAACAGGACCAAGAGACCGCCAGGCCCCTCGAACGGGATGACGTCGAAAGCGAAGAGGGGGACGTACTGCGCCGCCCAGAGAAGGGCCAAGGGGACGATCACCACAGCGGTGTTGCGCAGCGACGCCCGCCAAAGACGCCGCAGCGGGGAGCCGGCCCCGGGGTGACCGAGCCTCCCGTGCAGAGTCACAGACAGCACGAAGAAGCCGAAAAAGAACAACGGGTAGTAAAGCGCAAACATCCCCCATCGATACGGCGTCAGGTCGTTGGCGAAGGTAAAAACGAAACGGTAGTCGACGAGGAGAACCTTCTCCAGGGCCACCTCGCTTCCATACGCAAACGCGAACGCCAGACCGGCCCAGAGCCCTGCGACCGCGACGCCGCGCAGGTTGGAACCCTGCGCGAAGCCGGCGCCCAGAGACGTCCAGGAGACCTCACCCCCCTGCTTCGCCATCCACCTGCGCTGCAAGAACCACCCAGCCGCGCTGATGACGACGAACCACAGCGCGAGCCCGTTGACCACCATCATGGGGAAGACGCCGTCGATCGGGACGATGTAGGCGTGCACGACGAACAAGAGGATCGCGCACGGCAGGTAGAGCCACATCAAGAGTCCGTTGGCGATCACGGGCTCGGCCCAGGCACGGCCCCTTGGCGGGAGGCGCACGAGGGCCGTGGTCGTCTGGCCGAAGAGGCGCAGACGCCCCAAAAGCGCCAAGAGCGGCATCAGCGCGGCGATCCCAAAGACCAGCGCCGAGAGGGTCATCCACTCCTTGACCGGCCAGATCTGATCGTGCGCCGGGATCCACCCACCGAGGCTCTGGGGAAAGGCCGAATGCATCCACGACAGGACTTCGGCGACCACCTGTTCGTCGTGGGGCTCGACGATGTGGATGGTGGCCGGCGCCACCACGCGGCGCGCGGTGCCGTCATCGAAACGCCCGTACGTCACCCCGAAGCGAGGATCGTCTTCAGAAAAGGCCGCCTTTGCCCGCGCCGTCGACATCCACTCGCGAACGAAGCTCGAGGTCTGGGTCATCCTGCTTCGAAACTCATCGAACCGCCCGAAGATCATCGCCAAGTTGTTCGGCGCCCGGGGCGTGATGTCCTCGGTGTAGGCATAGCCGATGATGACCGTGGCCTTGATCCCGCGCTCCTCAAGAGACATCTTGTAGGCTATCTCGGCCCCGAGGCTGTGCCCCACCAGACCGACGGCGTCGTCCCGCACGAAGTCGTAGCCCCTCAGATGTTCCAGGGCGGCGCGCCCCCCAAAGGTCTCGTCGAACCGGGGATCTGCGGGGCTCTCTGCGGGGAGGCTCGAGTTGCCCCGACCCAGCGTGTCTATCGACAAAACGGCGAAGCCGCGGCGGCTCAGCTCGATGGCGATGGCGTCCCCTGTCTCGCGGGTGCTCTGGTAACCGTGGATGAACAAGGCGCCGGGCGCGGGGGAGGCCGCCGTCGCCTTTAGGGGACGAAAGAGCTTGCCCCGCACCCGGGCGCCGTGCTCGTTTTCGAACATCTCGTCCGAGACGGCGACCTCTCCAAAGACGCGCTGCACCCGGGAGGCCAAGATCGATGCGGCGACCTGGAGGCCGACGAAAAAGAGCAGGGCGAACCCCGCCCACATGGGGGACAGGCCTGTGCGCGTACGATGCATTATCACTAAAAGCTAAGATCAATTTCCCCCGCGCGCCATGAGCCGCCTTCATCGCCTCATTTAAGGAGGCTCAAGAGCGACGCCCGGCGCCGCGGGCGGGCGAGCTCGGCTCCACCAAGGGGCCTGATTTTTCCCACCAGCTGTGCGCTCAAAGGATCGCTCACCAGGCGCAAGAGGCACCCGAGGCAAAACGGTCGTTCGTCGACGAGGGCCGAAGCCGGGGCAGCGCACAGGTGGCAGTCGAAAGCTTCGTGCTTCATACCCCTTGAAGCAAGCACATACCGTGCCGTTTTGCGTGCGACGGCCTCCCGTGTTTGTTTCTATCTGTTTTCAAAAGTCTTTTTGGCTCTTCGCGGCCGGCCCGATGTGCCGACAGTGTGTCACGATGATTCGGTTTCCCAGGCGCCGCGCGGTTCGTTAAGATGCTCAGTGTGACGCACGCACCGGTGAAAAATGAGAAGGCCTCTCTCAAGGACATGGATGTCCTGGTCGTCGATTGTCAGACCACGGGCTCCTCCCCCGGCTCGAGCCGTCTCCTCGAGGTGGGTTGGGCGCTGTGCGCCGCCCGCGACGAAACCGTTCGCCCCCCGGTCTTCCGGCTCCTTCGGCTCGAAGGCCCAGACGTGAAGGTGCCGCGCCGCGTCGCCAAATTGACGGGCATCGACGAAGGCGCCCTCCAAGACGCCCACACACCCGAGCAGGTCTGCACCGAGCTCAAGGAGCTGCTCCAGCGAGAAGCCCCTCCCCTCGGGATCGCCCACTTCGCCCGTTTCGAAAAAAGCTTTCTGGGCGCTCTTTTTAAAGAGTTCGGCGGCGACGCGTTCCCGTTGCCGCTCGCTTGCACCCACGAGCTGGCCCGCAGGCTGCACCCATCGCTGCCCCGCCTGACCTTGCGGGCGCTTTGCGGCTACCACGGGTACTTCCTGCCCGAGAAAAGGCGGGCCGCCCCTCACGTAGCGGCCACATTCCATCTGTGGCGACATCTGGTGCGAGCCCTGGCGGTCGAGCACGGCGCCCTAGACCTCGAGGCGCTGTGGGCGTTCTTAGCGACGCCCCCGCCGAAGAGGCCGAAGAAGAAGAGCTACCTCCTCGGCGACAGCGAGCGTCTGGCGCTGCCCACCGCCCCGGGCGTCTACCGGTTCTTCGGCCCCCGTGACACGCTCTTGTACGTGGGCAAGGCCACCAATCTGCGCAGCCGGGTCTCGAGCTACTTCACCCGATCCCGGGGGCGGGGCGAGCACATCCTCGAGATGCTGACCATGGCCGACCGCGTCGAGCACGAGGCGCTCGCCTCCCCTTTGGAGGCTGCCTTGAAGGAGCACGAGCTCATCGCGCGCTCAGATCCCCCGTACAACCGCGCCCTGCGCCCGTCGGCCGACCGCGCCTTCTTCGCCTCCGCAGACTTCAGCCGCGTCTGCGAACCCAAAGGCGATCCAAACGATTTTTACCACGGGCCGTTCACCTCCCGCGACAGCCTCGAGCGCTTCAAAGAGCTCTGCGCGGCGGTCACCGGGGACGACCGGGCCGCCATGGGGCTTGGCGCCCAGATCGAGGCCGCCGATGGGGCGGCGCTCGCGGGGCGCGACCTCTTCGCCGAGAGCTACCTCGGGGCCTGCCCGGCCGGCGGTTCAAGGATCGCGGCCCGCCTCCTGGCGCTGGGCGCGATCCGAGCCGAGCTGCGAGCGCTCCAACGGGCGAAGGAGCAGCTCACCTGCGAGGAGACCAAAGCGCCTCAGACCGAAGAGACGCCAAAAGCGGAGATCACCTCCGATCACGTGGCGGCGTTCTTCGCCTCGATCGCCCGATCCGTGGGTCGGCAGTGGAAGACCGCCTGCGCCCTGCGCTTTTTATCCCACTGCACCGTGGCCTGGTACCCGAAGACCCGCGGTGAAGACGAACCCGGCCGCCTCATCACGGTCTGCGCCGGCGAGATTTCCCCCGGCCGCCTCTGGCGCGCTGGCGACGAGATCCCGCCGCCGCCGGGCTGGCAGACGGCTCTCGATAAAAGGCGGTGTCTTCTCGAACCGCTGCGGCGCGATCGCCTGCGGGTGCTCTTAGCAGAGATCGCGCGGCTCTGCCGGGAGGGCCTCGAGGTGCGTCTGCGGCTGTCTTCGGCTCCGGCGCTTCGCGCACCGAAGATCGCCGCGCTCTTCTTTGGAGATGAGCCGTGAGCGCGATCGATATCGCCGCCTTTGGGGTCAGCGTGCGGGATCTCGTGGAGTTCGTCCTGCGCCGCGGCGACGTGCGCACCTCGGCCGGAGGGCTCGCCGGTCGTCTGCTGGAAGGAGCCAAGGGCCACCGGACCGTCCGGAGATCCCGACCGACGAGCTACCAGTCCGAGTTTGCGCTGTCGGAGTCCTTCGAGCGGCCCGGTGTTCGGCTCGATGTGGCCGGACGGGCGGACGGCATCGACCTGGAGGGGGCGCCGCCTGTCGTAGAGGAGATCAAGACGGTCTCCAAGCCTCTGGCCCTCATCGGCTCCCAAGACAACCCGCTCCACTGGGCGCAGGCGGAGATCTACGCCGCCATGCTGGTGCGCAAGGAGGGGCTCGAGTCGATCGAGGTTCGGCTCACCTACTACCACATCGAGCAGAAGAAGAGCCGGACCTTCGAGCGGCGCCCGGATGTGCAGGACCTGCTCACCTGGTTCGACGAGACGGTCTCGACTTACCTCGACTGGGTCGAGAAGGTGGCCGCCCACAGGCGGGTGCGGGACCTCGGCCTCCGGGATCTGGCGTTCCCCTTCGGGGCGTTTCGAAGAGGGCAGAGGCAGCTCGCCGCAGACGTCTACAGGGGGGCGAAGAAGGGCGCCCGGCTCTTTGCCGAGGCCCCCACCGGCAGCGGCAAGACCATGGCGACCCTCTTCGGCGCCCTGCGCGCCATGGGCGAGGGGGAGGCGAGCCAGATCGTCTTCATGTCGGCCAAGGGCCCCGGAAAACGGGCCGCCATCGACGCCCTCGAGACGATCCGGGGGATCGCCCCGGACCTCAAGTGGCTGGTCCTCACCGCGCGGGACGGTGCCTGCGAGTCCCCGGGCGCCGACTGCGACCCGGCCCGGTGCCCGAGGGCGGCCGGGCACTTCGAACGCATCGCCGGGGCCCGGGACGCGCTCCTGGCCCGCTTTGGAAACAGCCGGGAGGCGGTTGCCGAGGTGGCCGCGGCCGGGAGGGTTTGCCCCCACGGCCTCTCCAGGGATCTCGTCGCCTGGTGCGACGTCATCGTCTGCGACTACAACTACGCCTTCGATCCTCAGGTCTCCTTGGCCGCGCTGACGAAGCGCAACGGTCAGGCGCGCCGGGTCTTCTTGGTGGACGAGGCCCACAACCTCTTGGATCGGGCCCGGGAGATGTTCTCCGCCCGCATCGATCGTTCCCGGTTCGTGGATCTCGCAAAGAAGAAACCCGCTCTGCCGGGGGATCTCGTCAGAGCGGCCAGATCGGTGGGGAGGGCGATCTCCTCAGCGGTGACCGAGGCTTCGGGCGAGGGCCGCCCCGTCCTCCAAGAGATGCCCAGGAGGCTGCTCCGCGCCCTCGAGCGCTTCATCAAGGCGGCGGAGATCTGCGCTTCGGCGGGCGTGGATTTTTCGATCCACACAGGCGCGCGAGATGCCTACTTCGAGGCGCTCGCCCTCCTGCGCGCCGGGGCCGCGGCCGAACCCGGGGACGTGGTCATCGCCAAAAAGGAGGGCCGCGAAAAGACCGTGCACCTGTTTTGCCGAGATCCCTCGGGACGCCTGCGGGCGGTCTTGAACGAGGCCCGGGCGGCGGCGACCTTTTTCTCCGCCACCTTGAGCCCCATAAAATACTTCGCGCGGGTGCTGGGCGGCGACGAAGACGACCCCTTCGTGATCCTCGACTCCCCCTTCGATCCGGGCAAGCTGGCCGTGGCCGTGGCCGCCCACATCTCCACCCGGTACCGGGATCGGGACGGGACCGCCGCAGCTCTCGCCGACGCCGTCGCCGCGGCGGTGAACGCGCGAACCGGAACCTACCTCGTGTTCTTTCCCTCGTACGAGTACCTCGCAAAGATCGCGCCGCTCGTCGAGCAGCGCTG
>JAABTR010000075.1 GCA_011389755.1 Deltaproteobacteria bacterium
CGAACCGGAACCTACCTCGTGTTCTTTCCCTCGTACGAGTACCTCGCAAAGATCGCGCCGCTCGTCGAGCAGCGCTGCAAGGGCGCCGCGCTGCTCCTGCAGAGGCCCGGCATGGACGATTCCGAAAAAGAGCTGTTTTTAAACAGCTTTCAGCCCGCGCGCGAGAGGTCGATCGTCGGAGCCGTCGTGCTCGGGGGGCTCTTCTCCGAGGGCATCGACCTCGTGGGACGGAGGCTCGACGGGGCGATCATCGTCGGCGTGGGGCTGCCGCCCGTAGGACTCGAAAACGAGCTCATAGAGGAACACTTCGACCGCACCACCGGCGACGGCTTCGCCTTTGCCTATCGCTACCCGGGCATGAACAAGGTGGTCCAGGCCGCAGGCCGGGTCATCCGCAGCGAAGACGACGAGGGCCTCATCGCGCTCATCGACGACCGGTACCTGCACAGCCGCTACCGAGAACTCATGCCTAAAAGCTGGAGCGCGCCCGTTGTGGTCCGCTCGACTGGGGCCTTAAAGGCCTTTGTCGAACGCTTCTGGAGTCGCGGGTAAGTCAGCGGGTGAGTCAGTCGTCCACCACCATCTCGATGGCGCCGTGGGGACAGTAGCGGGCGCACAGGGCGCAGCCCTTGCAGTAGTCGAGGTCGATGACGATGGAGCGGGTCTTCTCATCCCGAGTGATGGCGAGATCTGGACAGATGAGCTGGCAGACCTCGCAGTACACGCACGGGCTCGACGCGGTGCAGCGCATCGCCTCGGCCACGGCGTCCTCGAGGCTCGGCGCCGGGACAGCCTCTTCAAAGCTCGCGAGCCTTTTTTCGAGGGGCAGCGGTTCGGCGCCCCGGCGGCTATCTCCTATGACTCGGCAGACCGGTTCGGGTTTCATTCTTCTGTCTCCTCCCACGCGGCCGGGACAAAGCGCCCCTTGGCCGCGAACACGGGATGATGGGGGGCGCAGGCCGCCACAAAGCGCTGATCGACCTCGCACAGGGCGCAGTCGTAATCGTTGGGGCACAAGGCGCCCGGCATCATGCCCATGAGGGCGTAGCGGCACGGTCTTTTAGTCGCGGGCCTCTTGCGAAGGGCGTCGATGGCCGCGCTCTCCATCTCCACCGCGCCGGTGGGGCACACCGCCGCGCAGGCGCCGCAGGCGACGCAAGACGCGGCCACCCGCTCTCCGAACGGCGGCTCGAGCCTTCTTCTGTCGCCCCGGGCGGTGAGGCTCAAGGCGCAGGCGCCTGTGACCTCCTCGCAGACCCGCGCGCACAGCCCGCACAAGATGCAGTCTTTTGGCCGACCTTCGACGGCTTTGCTCTCGAAGCGCGCCGTGTCGATGCCGTGGGCCCGGGCGAGGCCCTTGACCCGCGTGGAGTCGGGGGCCATGGGCAGTATCAGCTCCAGGACCACCTTCCTGTGCCGTCGCACCGCCTCGGTGTCGGTCCTCACCTCGATGCCCGCTTGGACCTCGTAGTTGCAGGAGGTGGTGATCTTGGTGCGCCCCCCCTTTGTCACCTCCACCAAGCACAGGCGGCAGGCGCCGTAGGGGGATATCATCGGGTGGTGGCACAAAGACGGGATCTCGGCCCCGGCCCGGCGCGCCACCTCGAGGAGGCTCTCGCCTTCGCGGGCCTCGACTTTGCGTCCGTCTATGGTGAGCTCGATGGTCATCGCTCGTTCACCTCTTTAAAATCCTCGGCGACCACATCGGCCGCCCGGCGCCCCGTTGCCATGGAGTCGACCACCGTGGCCGCGCCCGTGGCGGCTTCTCCGGCGGCGTAGACTCCCGCTGCCAGTCGGTACCCGTCGTCCACCCGAAAGGTCCCGAGGGGGCTCAAGGGAAAGTCGGCACCCGCCCGAGCTGTCTTGCTCATGCGCCGGTGCTCGGTCGCCACGAACAGCCTCGCCGGGAGGGTCTCCACCTTCCCAGCTATCATCGTCTGCGGCCGCCTCACCGCGTCGGTGGACAAGACCCGCACGCTGCGGACCCCGACGCCGCGCAAATGACCGTCTCCTTCGAACCCGACGACCTTCGTCAGCGGCGAAAGCGCCACGCCCTCCTCTTCGGCCGCGCGGAGGTCGTCGGCGCCGCAGGGCCAATTCTCGAGCGGCGCGGTGTGGACCACTTTGACATCCTCGTACCCAAGCCTTCTGGCCGACCGGGCCGACTGGACAGCCGCCTTGCCGCCGCCGGAGACCACCACCGGGCCCCTCGCCAAAGAGTCCCGGTCCCCGCGGACAGCTGCTGCGAACCGGAGGGCATCGATGACCCCCGGCACGTCGCGTCCGGAAACCGCTGGAAGAACGCCGCTGCCGGTCCCCGTGGCGATGATAACGGCCCCGTGGTCCCGGCGCAGGGCGTCGAGGGTGACGCCCCGCCCCACGGTGACGCCGCAGCGAAAGGTCACCCCGGCCTCCTCCAGCCGCGCCACATCCCGGGCGACGCTCTTTTCGGGCAGCACGAACGGGGCGGCCGCCGAGATCAGAAGCCCGCCTGCCCGCGCTGCGCTCTCGAACACCACCGGGCGAAGCCCGTGTTGAAGCAGGCGGTGCGCCGCGGCCAGCCCCGCCGGGCCGCCGCCCACGATGGCCACCGCCAAAGCACCTGCTTTAGATTTTGGAACGCGCAGAGCTGTTTTTTTGGCTGCCTCGGCGACAAACTTCTTGAGCCCGCGGATGTCCAGCCCCTCGTCGATGCCGGCGCGCACGCACGCACGCATGCACGAGGCCAGGCAGACCCGGCCGCAGACGCTGGGCAGCGCGTTGGTCTCGAGGACGATGGAGGCCGCCCTGTCTAGATCTTTCGCCGCGACGGCCGAGATGTATCCGGGCACGTCCTGTCCCAAGGGGCAGGCCATGCGGCACGGCGGCTCGGGCATGAGCTCCTCGCCGGGCTCTCGGCTCGAAAAGATGGCGCCGCGCAGAGAACCGGTCTCTTCGGCGAGGCTTTCGAACACCGCGGCGGGGCATCGGAACGTGCACCCACCGCAAATCTCGCAGGCGCGGTGATCTATCTGTGGTCTGTGTGTCCGGCCGCCGTGGCTCATGAGGTCGCCTCCTTGGCCTGCCCGGCGAGATGCGCGCCGATATCGATGGCCCCCAGGTTGTTCTCGCGAAATCTTCGCTTGGGGTTTTTACCGATCACTTTTTGGAGGCTCTTTGTGGTGACGACCCCGGTCAAGGCGGCCAGCGCCCCCAAGATGACGATGTTGGCCCCGGTGCCCTTGCCGAACTCGCGGATCGCCGCGTCGGTCGCTGGGATGGCCAGCTGCCGGACGCCCTCGCATTTTTTCGGAACCACGAAGAAGGGGTCGTAGAGCAAGACGGTGCCCGCCTTTTGCTTGGGGGCGTACTGGTCGTACGTGGGCTGCGACAAGGTGATGAGGATGTCGGGCTCCTCGACGTGCGGGTAGTCGATGGGACCGTCGGCCATGACCACGTCGGCGGTGGCGTCCCCCCCTCGCACCGCCGCTCCATAGCGGGCCGACTGCGCCACCTCGCGTCCATCCTCGGCCGCGACCTCTGCCAGCATGACGCCCGCGAGGATCACTCCCTGGCCGGCCTCGCCTCCGATGCGGACCTGCCTGCGCCAGCTCTTCGTCATCTGCTCGCTCATGGCCGAAACTCTCCTATCACGAAATGTTTGAGGCGTTCATCGAACGTCATCGACTCCGCGTTTTCGCGGTCGATGCACAGGGCCTCGACCTTCTCGTAGAGGTCGCCCACGTCCGGCGTGTCGTTGCGCCGCCCGAACTGGGTGGGACACGGCGAGATGGCCTCGACAAAGGTGAACCCCGGAGTCCGGATCGCCTTTTCGATGGCGTCCACTAGCATGGGCGGTCGGGTGATGGGATACCGGGCGGCGTACCGAGCGCCGGCGCCTATGACGAGCTGGCACAGGTCGAAGGGCCTGTGGGGGTTTCCCGCCGGGTCGGTGGCGGTCCGCGCACCCACGGGCGTCGTGCAGGCGGTCTGGCCACCGGTCATGCCGTAGATCTGATTGTTGGCGCAGATCACCGTCAGGTCGGTGTCCCTGCGCGCCGCGTGGATGAGGTGGTTTCCCCCGATGGACGAGATATCGCCGTCTCCCGAGACCACGATGGTGGTCATCTTGGGGCTGGCGATCTTGGCGCCGGTCGCAAAGGCGACGGCCCGCCCGTGGAGGGTGTGCAGGGTATCGGCCCCGATATTTGGGCTGGGTATCCAGGCGGCGCAGCCGATCCCGGAGACGAAGAGCAGATCGTCTTGGTGGATGCCGATGCGATCCACGGCGCGCAACAAAGCGCCCAGCAAGATGCCGTGACCGCAGCCCGGGCAGAACGCCGTGCCCCCCAGCCCACCCCTTAAATATTTTTCCATGGCGCGGGTCATTTGAGCACCTCCTGGACGAAGGTCACGAGCCTTCCGGGCTCGATGGTCTTGCCATTTGTCTGGGTGACGCTGTGGACCTCGGCCGCCGCGTGCGCCCGGCAGACCCCGGCGAACATCCCCTTGTTGAGCTCGGGCACCACGATGGCGCGGACGCGTCTCCCCAGCTGGGCGACCGCCTCTTCGGGGAAAGGCCACAGCGTCTTGGTGCGCAACAGGCCGGCCCTCACCCCCATTTTTCGCAGACGCCGGGCGGCGGCCAGCGCCGTGCGGGCGGAGATACCGTACGCGAAAAAGGCGACCTCGGCGTCGTCGAGAAAAAACTCCTCCACCTCGACGATCTCGCCTCTGTGATCTTCTGTCTTGCGCATGAGCCGGGTCACCAGCGCGTCGTGGATCTCTGGATCGTCGACCTTGCGGAAGCCTTCGGGGTTGTGGGTCGATCCGGTGACCATCAGCTTCTTGCCGTCGCCGAACGCCGGCATCGGGGGCACCCCGTCCGGCGCGTCCGACCCAAAAGGGGCGCCTTCGCCGTGTCGATTTCGGTGCTCGATCTCGAACCCCCCGTGCAGCGCGCAGGGCTCGCGCAGGTGGCCCACCGCCTCATCGGCCATCACGAAGGTCGGCACCCGGAAGCGCTCCGAGAGGTTGAACGCCCGTATCGTCAGGTCGTACATCTCCTGGACCGACGCCGGGCACAGCGCGATGGGGAAGACGTCGCCGTGGGTACCGTAGCGCGCCTGCATGACGTCGCCTTGCCCCACGTGGGTGGCCTGTCCGGTCCCGGGGCCCGCGCGCTGGACGTTCACGAGCACCATGGGGGTCTCCGTGAAGTAGCCGTAGCCCAGAGCCTCCTGCATCAGGCTGAAGCCGGGACCCGAGGTGGCCGTCATGGCCTTGACTCCGCTCCCAGAGGCGCCGATAACAGCGCAGATCGACGCGATCTCGTCCTCCATCTGGATGAAGCGGCCGTCGTTGCTTCCGAGCAGCTTGGCCATCTGCACCATGATCTCGCTCGAAGGCGTGATGGGATAACCGGCAAAAAAGCGGCAGCCGGCTCGAATCGCGCCTTCGGCCGCGGCGATGTTTCCTTGCATGAGAACCCTTCGCGAGGAGGGTTCGTTCAGACCGGGCATATCGTTCTCCGTTTCGCCATGGTGTCACGCTCTTTTAGATCTCTTGTTTTTTCGTTTGCAACCGTAAAATGTTTTTCTAGATTGCAAAGCTCAAACGTCGAAGAGCATACGAGGAGTGATTTGAAAAGAGAAGCCAACTTCCCCGCGAGCCGCGAGCTGTACCAGCTCGTGCGACACTTCGCTGACCGGCGCGACCCCCACGAGAAGATGAGCGACGTGGAGATAGGGCGTCTCATCGGCTTCGAGAGCGCCCGGACCAGCCGCTGGAAACACGGCCAGATCGCCGTCGCCGACGCCCCGCGCCTGCTCGCTCTGTCTCACTCCCTCGACATCGACTACACGGTGCTCAGCCACGTGGCCTCCGGGTACCTCTCGGTGGAAGAGGCGATGGAGCTTCTCGAAAGCGAAAACAGGCTCGTTCGGTTCTTGGGGGACGCGGCGGTTTTGCCCGAAGACGACCAGAGCCTGACCCTCAGCACCGCCGACGGGAGCCATTGCCGGGTCGTCAGGCGCGCGCCGGGGCACTACCTGCGCCGGTCCAAGAGGATCACCCGAAACGAGACCGACGAGACGAGCCCGGATCGCTGCGTTTTGCTGGCGGACGATGACGAGCAGACCGTTGAGGCCTTTCGAAATCTGACGGGCGAGGGCACAGGCGTGGTGGGCATCGTCGCGCGCAGCTCCACCGAGGCGCTCATCCTCGCCGGACAGCACCAGCCCCAGCTCGTCCTCTTCGATTTGTTTCTCGGTCAGATGGACGGCTTCGCGGCCATCCGCGCCCTCAGCAGCATCGCGCCGACTCGCGACGCGGAGATCGTCGCCACGAGCTTGTCGGTGACCCCGGAAATCGCCCGCACCGCCACAGGCTCGGGGGCGACCGATGTGCTGGCGCGCCCTCTGCGAGCCCGTGTCTTGGGCCGCGTCATCGGAAGAATCCGGCGTCGGGCCTGAAGACTTGGGTCCAAAATAAATCGAGCGGTCCCGGTGGGGGCTACTTGCAGCCTTTGAAGTACAAAGCGGCGTCGAAGCTCGTCAAATCGACCCCCGTCTCGTTTTGGTCGGCGATCTCAATGCTGCTGCATTGCAATTCGGCGTAGTACCGAAAGCGCCTCTGGGTGTATGGCTCCACCTCGCCGTCTCCGGCCTCGGCAAAGAGGCGCACGTTGCAGTAGTCACCGTCGACCTCGCCGCCGCTCACCACCCAGGAGTACAGCTGGGTGACCACGGCTCTTTTGAACGTGGCCTGATACATCTCACCGCTTTTGGGGCTGCCGTCAGCACCGAAAGCGCCCTCCTGAGGGGGCCCCTGGATGCCCTCGACCATCAGGTACCAGTCGCTCGTCTTGCCCAAGCCCGGCTTGCCCGAGCCCACGCCGAAGGAGAACGTCTTCGCTTTGTCGTCGTATTCGCAAAAGCCGAAGTACCGCTCGCCTCCCTTGTCCAAAGATCCGTTCAGGGTCGGGGGTTTCGGGTCGATCACGTTGGCGCTCACTGTACCCCAGACATAGGCCGGCTCCTCTTCCTCGGCGCAAGAAGATACCAATGCAGCGGGACCGAAAAGGACGCAGAGGATCAGGGCCTTTTTCATCTTTGTCTCCTTGAACGGTTTATTCTTTATCGGATTGTAGAAAGGTCGAAGGGACAGTTCAACTATTTGCAAAAACGGTGAAGCGCTTTGGACCCGATGCCCATGGCTTCGTGGACCTCGTCCATGGTCTGCGCCGCGAGGGTGCGGCACCGCGCGGCGCCTTGGTCGAGGGCGTCGATGACGTCGCCGGGGTGCGCCTTGAGGTAATCCGCCCGCTCGCGTATGGGCCCAAGGGCCGCGTTGACGTTCCCAGCGAGGATCTTCTTGCAGTCGCCGCAGCCGATGGCGGCTTGTCGGCACCCCTCGTCGAGCTCGTCGGCCTGCGCGGGAGAGCTGAAGAACCTGTGCAATCGGTGGATGTTGCACACCTCCGGCCGGCCCGGGTCCTCCCGGCGCACCCTCTGAGGATCGGTGAAAGCGCGCATGATCTTCTTCTCGACCAGCTTGGGCGGGTCGAGGACGCCGATGTGGTTATTCAGGCTCTTCGACATCTTCTGCTTGCCGTCGAGGCCCATGATGCGGGGCGCCTCGCCCGGGACCCTCTGGGCCAGAGGAAAGATGCGCTTTTTGAACTTCTTGTTGAAGCGCCCGGCGATCTCCCGGCACAGCTCGAGGTGCTGCTCCTGATCCTCGCCCACCGGGACCAAGCTCGCGCGGTACAAGAGAATGTCCGCCGCCTGAAGGACCGGGTAGTCGAACAGCCCCGTGGACGCCCCAGAGACGCCCAGCCCCACCTGAAGCCCCTGCATCACCGAGCCCAGGCCGTCATTCAGCGCGGCCAAGAGCCCCTCGTCCACCTCGTCCGCCTCCGGGACGAGCGCTTCGATGCGGGGCCGCAGCGCCTCAATCGCCTCGGCCGTCTGGAGCCCGGTGTTCTTCAGCTCGTGAAGGACCGTGCTGCGAGCCTCTCCGGATTCCTTTGCGAGGATCTTGGCCAGCGCGTTGCGGCTCTTCTCCTTGAACTGAGTCATGCGGAACAAGGAGCCCAGGGGCGTGATGGTGTTGAAAAGCCACGTGAGCTCCGTGTGCGCGCTCACGTGGGACTGGACGAACAAGGTGCAGTTGTCCGAGGAAGGGTCCAGCCCGCAGGCCATCACGGCGGCCGCCGCTTCGAAGGTGCGCTCGGGCAGCTTCTTGGCCTCGTACTCCACGGTGATGGCGTGGTCGTCCACGATGCAGAAGATGGAATCGTGCTCCTCGATGAGATCGACCCATTTTTTTATGGCGCCCAAGTAGTTGCCGATGTGGATGTCTCCGCTGGGCTGAATGCCGCTGAACACCCGAGCTTTCTTGGCCTCGTTCATCCTCGTCCTCCCAGCATGTCCGAGACCAGGCGGCGCGCCGTCTCACCGGGCACCGAGCCGCGCAGCTCGGACATCACGTGGCCCATGTAGTACCTCACGCGAGCGTCTTTTTCCTCTTTATCCGGCTGTGGAACCGTCTCGAGCGCTTTTTGGATCCGCGCGGCGAGCTCGTCCTTGGGAAGCGGTGCGAACCCCCTGCGACGGATGAGCTGCTCAGGCGTCTCTTCGGGTCTGCCGGCCGCGTCCTCGAGCAGCGTGGGCACTCCCTCGAAGGCGATCTGCCCACCGCTCGCCGCGATGAGGAGACCTGCGACGGTCTCGGGCGGGATCTTATCGAGGGCGATGCCCTTGCGCTCGGTGGCTTTCCACACGCAGGCCAAGAGGGTCCCGAGCCGCTTGGGCGGCCCCCCCGCGGCCACGGCGCGATCGTACAAGGCGAGCCGAGACGAGACGCCCAAGGTCTCCACCACGTCCGACGGCAGCCCCGCCTCGATGAGCCGGGCGTCTATCTGCCAGGTTGGCTCCGAGAGCCTCTTTGAGAGCCTGTCCACCCACGCCGCAGGGATCCCCTTGGGGGGAGAGTCGGTGTCCGGATACATGCGGTCGGGTCCGGGCAAGATGCGTTCGAACGTGGTGATCCCTGCGTCCATGACCTGCCGGGTCTCCGACGGGATCCCGCCGAGCACCTCTCGAATGCGATCGGTCATCTCGCGAACCGCCAGGTCGACATCCTGCTCGGGCCCGTGGAGCACCACCAAGGCGTCTGTCGACTTTGCTCGCAGGCGTTTTTTTACCCCGCGCCAGGTGACTTCGCCGATGCCCTGCTCTTCGTAGTTTCCCTGCCAGGTGATCGCCGGCCTGCTCTCGATGCAGGCGATGACGCGGACCCGCCCCGCCAGCTCGTCTGCGAAACGAAGCCCGGGACCGAGCTCCTTTGCAAACGCGTCGCGGAGCCCGGGAAAACGGACGGCCTTGATGGCATCTCCCGAACGCAGCGAGCGGGCAAAGCCCTTGGGAGGAATCTTGGAAAAGAGGTGCGCCACCGAGGTGACCCTCGGCTCGATATCTTCCGCCTTGAAGCCGCCCGCGATGAGGTCGTCGCGCAGGTTGAGGAGCGCTCTTTGTCGAACGCCCTCGCCCGCGACCAGGTCATCGATGAGCTTGATGCTCGGCACGCCTTTGATCTCGACCCGGGTGCCCCCCTCCACGCTCACGTTCACATCCTGGCGCGAGGCGCCGGCGCCCCGGCGGACCCGCCCCGTGGCGCGCATCAAACGACCGATGATCCGAACCACGTCGGCCACCTCCTCGGGGGACCGTAGGTCGGGATCGGTGACGACCTCGACGAGCGGCATGGACAACCGGTCGGTGCGAAACACGATATCGTGCCCGATGTCGCTGACCTCGCGGCAGGAGTCTTCCTCGATGCTCACCTGGGTGATACCGATGGTTCGACCTCTGTATGGGATCTGGCCGCCCACCCCCAAGATCGCCGTGCGTTGAAACCCGGTGGGGATGGAGCCGTCGAGGTATTGCTTGCGAATGACGTGCATCTCGCCGACGATCTTGCACCCCAGCGCCAGGCAGACCTCCAACGCGATGTCGACCGCCTGGGCGTTGATCTCGAACGGCGGCGTGTCGTCCATCTCGTAGGTGCACACCGAGCGCCTATCGAGCAGGTACGTGATGTTCTTCTTTGTCTTGAATTCCATCAAGGCGGTGCCGTCGTACTCCCCGAGCTCGGAGAGCGTCGGACGCATGTGACGGATCACCCGGGCGTCGAAATGTTTTGAGTACAGCCCGGCTGGACAGCGGCAAAACAGCTTGCGCTCGGTGTCCAGCTGCTGGTGGATCTCGACGCCGGCCTTCAGGCCCAAAGCCGCCCAATCGTTGTTTCGCAAATCGCGGACGTTCACCTTCATTGTCACGCTACCTATCTACCAAGGGGCGCGTTTCCTCGAGCGCCCGAATCCCATTAATTGTTCACGGTCGCCGCTGCCGAAGACGTCGAACCACTCGGCGCAGTCTTGCTTCGCGATGGCGACCCGTGGCCGAAAAGCGATGCCCAAATAGACCAGATCGCACGGCTCAGTGTCAATTTAAGTTGCACGCAACCGTAGCTTCCGGCGACCAACGGTCGGCGATTAAATCCAACTTGAAAGCACGAGCCGGGCAGCGGACGCCGCCGGTATTTAGAAAGGACCTTCCTTTACGGACGCGGCGATCTCGTCCACGAAGCTCTCTTTGATCTCCATGACCTCGTAGACGAGCGGTTGGCGCGAGCTGATGAAGAAGGCGTTGGGCTTTTGGACGCGCCCTTCGATGACGGTCTCCTCGAGCCGGATCACGCCGCCGCCCTGTGGCTGGGCAAAGCCCGATAGCGGCGCCGCCAAAAGCACCGCGACCAGGGAAAGAGCGACGAGAACTTTGGGGCATTTCCTTTTCATGACAGCCCTCCAGCTGTTCTCGCTCGGACGTGCGCTGGTGAATCGATTGTCCCGCGCCCTCAAGCGATGAGCTCTAAAAGCTGTCTCTTGAGCGCCCGAGCGTCTTCGACGGACCGGGTCACGACCAAGCAGGTATCGTCTCCTCCGAGAGTCCCGACCACCTGCTGGTATGAGCCGTCCTCCAGGACGATGGCGATCGGTTGCGCGCTCCCGGGGGGAGTGCGGATGACGAGGAGGTTCTGGGCCTCCTCGACCTTGAGCACCAAGCGGCGGAGAGTGCCCATCGGGTCGGGGATGGCGTGCATCCCCGTGCCCGTGGCGTCCTCCGGGCGCAGATAGCCGCCTTTCGACTTCACAAGCTCGAGCTCCGCGATGTCGCGGGAGAGGGTGGCCTGCGTGACATCGAAGCCGAGCTTCTTGAGCTCCTCGGCGAGCGCCGCTTGACTCGGCACTCTCTTTTGAGAAACGATCTCAATAATCGCTTGTTGACGAGTTCGTTTGGACATATTTCGGTTCCTTCATTTTCCCTATAGCGGCGTTGTCTCGCCAGCTTAGTATGCTAAACGAAACGTAGGGTCGTGCAAATTTTCCAGCATCGGATTTTGATCTTTCGATCCCGGCGCCCGACAGACCACACTCTCCAACGTCTCAGTATGTAATCCCTAAGACCACCTGTAAAGTCTGAGGGATATCGAGCTTTGTATCAGCCCGGAACAGGGCTTCCTCTTCGTCCTCGAGCAGCCCGGAGTACGGCGTGCCCTGAAAGGCTTTGAGGGGAAATAACACGCCGTACTTGATGCCCGCGTGAAAATTATCCGCCGAGACATACCTGAACTCCGCGTTGAGCTCAACACCCAAGTTGCCGGAATTGTTGTTGATGGTCGATTCGCCAAAAACGGCGCGGCTATAAACGACATCGGCCTGGAGCCACATCTTGCGCGGCTGGAGTTTTCCGTAGAAATCGTAGCGCAGCCAGGGGTTGAAATAATAGGACTGGGAAACCGAGCCGAGGATGTGGTGGTACAAGATGAGATCGGTGTTGTAGGCCGGGTTGAACGCGAACGCGGTGTAGCTGCTGTCGTCGGGCCTGTTCAGCTGATCGTAGCTCGCCGGCGCCCGCAGCCCCTCCACGTCTTCGTCGCCCGAGGCAAAGCCGACCTCGAGGCCGAGCCGCAGCTGGTCGGACAAGAGGCCGTAGTCGATCTGGAGAACGCCGCCCACCTGCATGAGGCTGAGCGCCTTGGCGTCGTCGAAGTTTTCGAGGTTCCGATCCGGGTTCCCGACTTCTCCGAAGACCATGGCCAGCTCCAGCTCGAAGTGAAAAGTGTCGTACAAAAACTGGAACCACAGGTCCGGGGTCACCGCCCACATGTCTCGCCGGTAGAAAACCGGCTCGGCGGTCTCACCCGCTCCTATCAAAGCCGGATCGGTGGGCACCTCATACGAGAGCACCTGCCAGCGGTAGGTGAGATAGAGCCCGGTGTTGATGAGCCAGTCTCCCCTCCTGAGCATCGCCAGCTGCTCTTCGGCGTCGTGCTTGTACGCGATGATGCCGGCGAGCTGGTAGGAGTCGTCCAGCTGCCCCAGGTCCAAAGGCCTGCCGGATGGGCCCGTGCCGGTGATCCCCTCGCCGGGGAAATCGAACGCCGGCGCGATCATCCAGTCGTTGATTTTGGTGACGAACATGAGCCGATCCACGGTGCTGCCGAAGTCCTGCTCCAGGCCGTTGCCGCTGTTGTGCAGCATGCCCAGACCCCAGTGATCTCCCATCCGGCCGAAGCGCAGCTGCCCAAGCGGCGTTAGCACCTCACCCCACGCCCGCCTCACCACGATCGCGTCGCCGGAGCCCGCAGGACCCATGTCGTAGCCCTGCATCCGACCGGTCTCGATGGTGCTTGGCAAAAGGGGCACGAAGTTCTGCCAGTAGCGGGGCGTCGAGCCCAGCATCACATTGTCCAGGAAGTCGATCTGCGCCTGAACCCAGACCTCCTCGCTGATGTTCAAGGTCGGCTCCACGCGCAGCCGCAT
>JAABTR010000076.1 GCA_011389755.1 Deltaproteobacteria bacterium
TTGTCCAGGAAGTCGATCTGCGCCTGAACCCAGACCTCCTCGCTGATGTTCAAGGTCGGCTCCACGCGCAGCCGCATATTCGCGCCGGCGAGGGTCCTGTTCTTACAACCCTTCCGGGAGCCCGCGCCCCTTTCCCGGCAGTCGAGACCTATCGGGGTGTCTTCTCCTGCCCGAGCCTGGGCCGACAAGGTCTGGTTGAACAGCGCCTCGTCGCCGCGAATATTGAACTTATGGTACAGCTCGGGACGGACGCGAAAGTATCCGTGGAGCTCCAAAAGCTCCAGCTCGCGCTCGGTCCACTGCTCCACAGCGCGCGCGGCGGCTTCGTCTTCGCCCATGACCCCGGCCTGCTCCAGCTCTGCGGCCGGATCGATGTCGCCCAGGGCGCTCATGTCCAGGCCGGCAGCGGCTCCGGGCCCCTCCAGCTCCGCGTCCTCCTCGAGCTCTTCTTCGAGCTCTTCTTCGAGCTCTTCTTCGAGTTCTTCTTCGAGTTCTTCTTCGAGTTCTTGTTCCAGTCCGTCTGTCCCGGACTCCTCGTCGAGTTCTTCGTCGTTCTCGGCAACCGGTTTCGAAGGAGCCTGCTCGGTCGAGGTCGCTTCGTCCTGCGCGATGTCCTCCTCGGCGTTCTCGACTTCGTTCTCCGTCTCTTGCGCCGCAGCTGGTCGAGCCGCGAGGCCACCGGCGACGATCAACGCCGTCACGACAGCAGTGCATATCTTCAAAGCCCTAACCTCCTTAAAAGACTTGTCGATTCTCAGGCAGCAAAACGCTCGTTTGCGGCAGGTTAGACGATTTCGCTGCCCAGGTACAGCCCCGTTCGGGACGGCGCGGGTCGAATTTCCAGCCTCGGCCGTCAAGCCCGGTCTTTCTCGTAACGCTCGGGTTTTCATGGTAAGACTTAGGCTCTCATGAGGAAAGACAAATGAACTCCCGCGTGGCTATACGAAAATTGGTGTAGACTCGGGTATCCCTTAACAACCGATGGACGAGGAGGCAAAAATGGCCAATCGTTTTCGGCAGATGCTCGATGGCGGCGAAGTCATCATCTTCGACGGGGCGATGGGGACTGTGCTCTTCGACCGCGGCGTCTTCATCAACCGGTGCTTCGATGAGCTGAACCTGAGCAACCCTGCGCTCGTCGCCAGCATCCACGAGCAATACGTCAAAGCCGGCGTCATGGTCTTGGAGAGCAACACCTTCGGCGCAAACCGGTTCAAACTCTCATCCCACGGACTCGGCGACAAGACCGCCGAGATCAATCGAGCCGGCGCGCGCATCGCCCGGGACGCCGCGGGACCAAACACCGTGGTCGCCGGCTCTGTAGGCCCCTTGGGCCTGCGCATCGAACCGTGGGGGCCCACTTCGCTCGACGAGGCCAAGGCGGCCTTCAAAGAGCAGATCTCA
>JAABTR010000001.1 GCA_011389755.1 Deltaproteobacteria bacterium
GACTTCCGCTAGAAGAGATCGTCGACCGGCCCTGCGCCTTCGCGCAGCACCTCGATCGCCCCGTCCTCGTCGAAGGAGATCACCGTCGACGGGCTGAGCCCGCCCATCCCCGCGTCGATGACCATGTCGAGCTGTTTGAACTTCGAGGCGATCGCTTCGGGATCATTCTCGGCCCACTCGTCATCTTCTCGTTTGGCCGACGTGGAGATAATGGGTCTATCGAGCTCTTCGAGCAGCGCCAGGGCAACCGGGTGGTCGGGGACTCGGATACCGACGGTCTTTCGCTTGTCATCTCGGCTGAGCTTCGGAACTTCTTTCGTCGCCCGGAGCACGAACGTGTAGGGCCCAGGAACCAGGCGGCGCATGATGCGGTAAGCGGTGTCGGGAACGACGGCGTAGCGACTGATTTGCGACAGATCGGCGCACAAAAAAGAAAACGGCGTATGCTTCTTGGCGGACTTTATCTGGTAGACCTTCTCCACGGCCTTCTTGTTGAACAAGTCGGCGCCGAAGCCTATCACCGTCCCGGTGGGATAGGCGATCACGCCACCGCGGCACAAGACGTCGACGGCCTTTCGAATTTTTCGCGGCTCTGGATGATTCGGGTTCACTTCGAGTAGCATCGATCACGTCTCCCTTTCGGTGCGCGGGTGTACACGCCTTGACCGATCATTGCAACGAAATCGAAAAAAGACAGCGCTTTGCGTTTGGCGTTTCCCGCCTGGTTTGATAAAGCCGCCTCTCGAAGGAGGCGGACGCACGTCACCTTTTCGAGGAGTAACATTTTGAGCCGCATGAAAGTCGCCGTCTGCACCGTGGGATGCCGGGCCAACCAGTCAGACAGCTCGCGCCTGGTCAGGCACCTGCATCCGGAGCTCATCGAACTGGTCAGCGATCCGCAATCGGCCGATGTCACCATCATCAACACCTGCTGCGTCACCGCCCAGGCCGAGCGGGACTGCCGCAAGCTCGCCCGCCGTGCGTTGCCTTCGGGCCGGGTGATCTTGACCGGATGCGCCGTCTCCGCCAATCCCGGCTTCGCCGAGGCCATCGACGCCAAGGCCGAGGCCCGAGGAGGCGGGGACCGGGATCCTCGAGATCTGGCCGATTGGCTCAACGAGCTCGCCACAGGCTGCCGAGCAACGCTGCCTTCCCCCTTTCGCCCCGAGCATTTCGACGTCACCGGGCTGCTCGGCCGCACCCGAGGTCTGCTCAAGGTCCAGTCCGGCTGCAGGCACATGTGTTCCTACTGCATCGTACCCAAGGCCCGCGGTCCCGAAAGCTCGGTGCCCCTCGAAGATGTCCTCGCCGATATCAGCGCCATGCGGGACCAGGGCGTTCGAGAGATCGTCCTGACCGGGGTTCAGCTCGGCGCCTGGGGCAAAGATCTTCCCGGCCGCCAGGAGCTCGCCGAGCTGACGGCGCGGGCCGCCGACGTCGCCTCACCGGGCCGGATCCGCCTGAGTTCCCTCGAGCCGTGGTCCCTGACCGAAGCCCTCGCCGAGACGGTCGCCGCGTATCCGGGCGTGTGCCGCCACCTCCACGTGCCGCTTCAAAGCGGAGACGACGGCGTGTTGAGCCGGATGCGCCGGGGTTACACGTCCCGAGACTACCTCGCGGCGGTTGATCGGGTGCGCAGGAGGTGCGCCGACGTCGCCATCGGCACCGACGTGCTCACAGGCTTTCCCGGCGAGGACGAAGGGGCCTTCGCGAACACCATGGACACGCTCAAAGAGCTCGCACCGGCCTATGTTCACGCTTTCCCCTACTCACCGCGAAGCGGGACGCCCGCTGCCACGTTCGCGGATCGCCCGCCCAGAGCCGTGGCAAAAGAGCGGGTCCTTGAGGTGCGCCGCTTTGGGAAAGACGCCCTCTTCGCCTACCGCAGCGGCTTTGTCGGCGCCGAGAGGCGCGCCATCATCGAGGAGTCTGGAGATGGGCAGCACCGGGCCTTGACCGACAATTTCATTCCGGTTTCACTCATCGCCGATGATGCCCAGACCGGGGCGTTCGTCGATATCGAATTCACGGGTGTGGCTCCAGACGGCCACGTCACCGCTCGAAAGCTGTAAATGAAACGGGACCCCGGCATAAAAATCGCCCCGGCATCCGACGACCCGACTTGAAGACGTGCCTGGAACCAGATAGTTTGGACCGTACTGTGTCTCGTTCGCCACATGCTTTCGGAAGGAAAAAGGAGCGACGAGACAAAAAAAAAGGTGAGTCATCGTGACGCTCAAAGCTTCTTTGTTCAGTGGTCTCAAAGACAAGAAGGTGCCCTGCAAGGTCCGCGGCTGCAATGGCACATGGCTGTGGGAAGGCATGGATCAGATGCGCTGGATGCGCGACGGTAAGACCGACGCGCCCTTGCGGATGTGCCCCTCGTGTTACGCAAAGTACAACGACCTCGAGGACGTGGAGATCCCCTGCGCCAACGATTCGTGCGAGAGCTCCTGGGTCTGGACCCGCGCCGCGAGGCTCTCGGCCCTTCAGCGAGGCCGCACCGAACCGCCCAGAGACCGCCTGTGCAGCGCTTGCAGGGAGCAGGCCAGGGGCGGCCCGAGCATGGAAGTCCCGTGCCGGGTCAGGTCCTGCGGGGGAACCTGGACCTGGTCCGCCGAGGAACGGATGGCCGCGGACGGAGGGACCGGAGACGCCCCGCCGCCGTCGCGCATGTGTGAGGACTGTTATCAAAAGTTCAAGGACCTCAAGGACGTAGGCCAGCCCTGCCGCATCGAGCAGTGCGAGGGCACCTGGAAGTGGACCCGCGGCGCCCAACTCGAAGCCGGCGCAAAAGGCTTCACCGATCCCCCCAAGAGGATGTGCGATGACTGCGCCGAGGTCCTCAGGGGCCTGGAAGACAAGGAGACCCCGTGTCGCGTCAAAGGGTGCGACAAGGCCTTTTTGTGGACCAGGCCCATGCAGGTCGAGGCGATGCGTTTTGGCGACGGCCAGCCCCCCACCAGGATGTGCTCCGAGTGCTTTTCCGCTTTCAACAAGCTCTCGGACAAAAAGCTCCGCTGCCGGGTGCCAGGCTGCAGCGGGACCATGAGCTGGCCTCGGATCGCTCAACTCGAGGCGGCCAGGAGGGGACAAAAAGATCTTCCCCGGCGGCTGTGTCGAGAGTGCTCCGAAGAGATCGACGCCCTAGAGGAGAAGCACGTCCCGTGCAAGCACCAGGGCTGCGAAGAGACGTGGGCCTGGGCACCTGAAGCCCAGCTCTCTTCGAGGCGCAAAGGCCGCAAAGAGGGTCCTCCCCGAAGGATGTGCGAAAAATGCAAGACCTTCGTCGACTCTTTAGACACGCTGGAGATACCCTGTCAGGGCTGCGGGACGAGCATCACCTGGACACGGGAGCACCAGCTCAACGTGCGCTTGGGGGTCTGGGTTAAGCCGACCCTGTGCGCCGAATGCCGACGCAGCGGCCACGGCATCGAGGATACAGCCTCTGCCGAGCCCGAGACCGCGGCGTCGCCTCAGATCGGCGATTGACGACTGCTCTTGGGGGGCTCTTTTTTATCTGTCACCACCGCGCGAAGATCTCGGTCGCTACCAGCTCGTCCTTGCTGCGCGCGACGCCGATCCCCACGTGGGTGAATTCGGGACCTACGATGTGAATGCGATGGGAGGGGCTGCCCATGAGATTCCGGTGAATCCGGAGCGCCGAGCGGCTCTGCGCCACGTTTTCCGCCGCTTTTTCAACGTCGATCCCCGCTCGGGCCAACCGGGCCCTCAGAGCTCCTTTAAAAGGGTCGACATGGCCGAAGTACTCTTTGTCGGCCATGTTCTCGCTGTGGCGACGGGCCAAGGCGTCGAGACGGGGATCTCTTCGCAGGCGCCCCACCCCCGCGCGTCGCCGGGCGTTTTCGATGTAGCGATACAGCGCCCCTTCAGCCTCCGGCACACTCAACAGCGCGTCGACGCGCGGCGTCACCACCGGTCGATCGGGCGGCTCCGAGTCGACGAAGAGCCAGACGAGCACCTCCGTCTCCGGCCCGCGCCCCGCGTTGAAGGTCAGCTCCAGCTCGTGACGCCCCGGCCTCTGGGGACGCGCGACAAAGCGCGCTTCGCGCGCGCTCCCGCTCCTTGCGAGCTCGCGCACACGGCCGTCAGGGGTGGCCCAAAAGGCTTGGACGATGCCGCCGGCGCCGGGGCGCAACCGAGCTCCAATCGAAACATCTTCGAAGACGCCGGGGCGCGCCGTCACGGGAAGCAGCTCAAGGCTGCGGGTGGTGTGTAACCAGACCGCGAAGCCCCCCTTGGTGCCCCGCGCCGCGCCCAGGCCACAGTGGCTGGCTCCCATGGCACCTTCACCGCCCCTGGCCATGAGGGCCTCGGCCACACCGTCGAGATCTCGGCTGTCGGGCGCGAACCGGGCTACGACGGTGGATATCCGGTAATCGTAACCGCCTCTGCGCATGAGGTTGTAGCGGATCCTATCGAGCCCGCCGGAGTCCTTGGGTCGCCCTTCCTCGGCCAAGAGCTCCGCGTGCTCTTTGGCCACGGCGACGAGACGGGGTTCCGCGGCGCACGCCTTGTCGTTTTTGGCCTCGAGTCTCTCCCAGAGCTGCCGCTCTTCCGCAGACAAGGAGCCCGCCTCGAGCCCACCTCCGTAGCTCTTCGCCCATGAGGAGGCCGCGACCTGAGGACGCATCTTAGGGTCCGATTTTGTTGCTTCGACCGGCCGGACCGCTTTGCCCGCGCATCCGCAGAGCACACAGGCCGCGATGATGGACCACCCTCGCGAGGCGGCTCGGATCAAGCGCCCTGGCCACAACACTTCTTGAACTTCTTGCCCGAGCCGCACGGACAGGGATCGTTGCGGCCGACCTTCGGCGCCTCCCGCTTGACGGTGCGAGGCTTCTTCGGTGCCTCCGCGGGACCTCCACCCTCGGCGCCTCGGCCTTCGACAGTGGAGCCGGCTCGTTTGGGCAGGGCGATCCGCTGGACGTCTTCTTTGTTCTCTATCTGGACGTGGAAGGTCTTTTGCACCACGTTGTTTTTGATGTTGGACATCATCGTGGTGAACATGTCGTAGCCTTCGCGCTTGTACTCCTGCTTGGGATCCCGGTTGCCGTAACCCCGCAGCCCGATGCCCGCCCGAAGGGCGTCCATGCCTTCGAGGTGGTCGAGCCACGCCCGGTCGATCTCGCGCAAGTAGAAGTGGCGGAAAGCCGCGACGAAGACGTCGGGACCCATCTCTTCCTCCCGCGCGGTGATGCGATCTTCCACCTGCTCAAAAATGGCGGTGGCGATGTCGTCCGGGCTGTTCTTCTGGCTCAAATCTTTGGGCCGTAGCGAGAAGATGCCGTGGATCGCCTGGCCGAGATCCTCGAGGTTCCAGCCTTCCTGGCCTTCGGACCCGCAGTGGGCATCGACGATGTCGGTGATGACCTGCTCCACGTCGTCTAGAAGTCGCTCCCTCTGTGCTGCCAGAGACCGCGGGACGCTCTGGGCGAGAATCTCCAGGGCCCGCTTGGCCTCTCGGGTGTCCTCCATGTCGGGTTTGTACCCGAAAAAGGCGTAGATCTGGGCTTCGACCTGTTTGGGATTTACCTCGAGCACGTCCTCGATGGTCGGCTCGGGCACGGTCTCTGGATCGATGCCGCCCGGCAGAGACCGCCGTCTCCCCATAAGGACCAACGTGCGCTCGAGCAGCGGGGTTAGGTGCTCTTGAAAGCGCGCTATCTGATCCTCGGGAATCTCGACCTCGACGAGCTTCTTCTCCTGCTCGTCCTCGCCGCGCACCTTCGTGATATCCGCCAGCCCCTCCTCGGCCATGTACTTGCCCTCGAGGATCTGCCTGCGCAGCGCGTAGATGGTCTTGCGCTGCTGGTTCATCACGTCGTCATACTCGAGCAGGTGCTTGCGCATGTCGAAGTTGCGCGCCTCAACCTTTTTCTGCGCATTCTCGACCGAACGTGTCACCATCTTGTGCTCGATGGGCACACCGTCCTCCATGCCCAGCCGCG
>JAABTR010000002.1 GCA_011389755.1 Deltaproteobacteria bacterium
ACCTTTTTCTGCGCATTCTCGACCGAACGTGTCACCATCTTGTGCTCGATGGGCACACCGTCCTCCATGCCCAGCCGCGTCATGACTCCCGCGAGCCTGTCAGCGCCGAAGATGCGCAGCAGGTCGTCTTCGAGGGACAAGAAAAACCGCGACGAGCCCGGATCTCCTTGTCGACCAGCGCGGCCCCGCAGCTGGTTGTCGATGCGACGGGACTCGTGGCGTTCGGTGCCTACGATGTGCAGGCCGCCGGCGGCCAGGACCTCCTGGCGCTCTCTTTCGCACTGCTGCTTGTACTCGGTCACCAGCTTGGCGTAGCCCGATGGGTCGTCTTTGGGATCGATCCGCCCCTTGGCCATCATCTCGGCGTTGCCGCCCAAGATGATGTCGGTGCCGCGGCCCGCCATGTTGGTGGAGACCGTCACCGCGCTCTTCCGCCCAGCCTGGGCCACCACGACCGCCTCTCGGTCATGCTGCTTGGCGTTGAGCACGTTGTGGTCGATCCCCTTGCGATCCAAGAGGCGGTGGAGCGCCTCGGACTTCTCCACGCTGGCCGTACCGACGAGCACCGGCTGCCCACGCTTGATGCAGTCGCGGATCTCGTCGAGGATGGCGTAGAACTTCTCCTTCTCGGTCTTGTAGATGACGTCTTGGTGATCGACCCGCACGCAGGGCCAGTTGGTGGGGATGACCGTGACATCGAGCTTGTAGGTCTTGTGGAACTCCTGGGCCTCGGTCTCGGCGGTGCCGGTCATCCCTGAGAGTTTTTTGTAGAGCCTGAACAGGTTCTGGAACGAGATGGTGGCCAGGGTGCGGTTCTCCTCGAGGATCGGGACATTCTCCTTGGCCTCCACCGCCTGATGCAGACCGTCAGACCATCTGCGGCCGGGCATGGTGCGGCCCGTGAACTCGTCGACGATGACGATCTTTTGGTCCTCGGTGACCATGTAGTTCACGTCGCGCTTGTAGAGATAGTGGGCCTTGAGCGCCTGATTGACGTGGTGCAGGTGGTCGATGTTCGCAGGATCGAACAAGTTTCCTATTTGCAAGGCGCTCTCCACCGAGTCGACACCCTCCTCGGTGAGGGTCACCGAGTGGCCTTTTTCGTCCACCACGAAGTCGGTGTCCTTGCGCAGCCTCGGGATGATGCTGTTGACCTTGACATACAGCTCGGAGGACTGCTCGGGCTGCCCCGAGATGATGAGCGGCGTGCGCGCTTCGTCGATGAGAATGGAGTCGACCTCGTCGACGATGGCGAAGTTCAGCGCCCGCTGGGCGTAGTCGTAGATGCTGAACTTCATGTTGTCGCGCAAGTAGTCGAAGCCGAACTCGTTGTTCTGGCCGTAGGTGATGTCCGCGGCATACGCGCGCTGCTTCTCGGCTCGCGTCTGACCATGCAGGGTCACGCCCACCTCGAGTTCCAGGAAATTGTAGATGTTCGCCATCCACTCCGCGTCCCGGGAGGCGAGGTAGTCGTTGACCGTCACCACGTGCACGCCGTGACCGGTCAAGGCGTTGAGATACGCCGGAGCCACGGCCACCAAGGTCTTTCCCTCACCGGTCTTCATCTCGGCGATGGTGCCCTCATGGAGGGTCACCCCGCCGATGAACTGGACATCGAAGGGCCTGATGCCCAGGGCGCGGATGGAGGTCTCCCTCACGGTGGCGAAGGCCTCGGGCAGGAGGTCGTCGAGGCTCGCGCCATTGTCGAGCTTTTGTTTGAACTTTGCGGTCTGGGCCCTCAGACCGGCGTCGGTGAGCCTTTGCATCCTGGGCTCAAAGGCCCCGATGGCCTCGATGAGCGGACGGATTTGCTTCATCTTACGTTCGTGGGCCGTTCCCACCAGCTTCTTGATTTTATTCAGCATCGTATCCTTCACACGAGGCCGCCGCCTATCGGAGCGCGGCGGGCCGAACGAGACGCGTTGGTCCAAAGGTCCCCTTTGGAGTCCATGTGTGTGAAACTAATCTATGTTGCGACTCGAAGGCAATGGATCGACAACAAATTTCTTTAGAGGCGCGCCCGGCGCGCTGTCACAATTCGCGCGCCTTTGGGCAAAAAAAAGACAAAAATGGACTTGAGATGAAACGCCACGAAAAAGCACGCCGCATCGGCCAGGTACTCGACGACCTCTTCCCATCTCCCAGCATCCCCTTGCACCACGAGGACCCATACACCCTGCTCGTCTCCACCGTGCTGTCCGCTCAGTGCACCGACGCGCGGGTCAACCTCACCGCGCCGCTTCTGTTCGAGCGGGCGGGCACCCCCGAGACAATGATGCGGGTGCCGGTAGAAGAGATCCAAGCCATCATCCGCCCGTGCGGCCTGTCCAGCGCCAAGGCCAAGGCGATATCGGGGCTCAGCAAGATCCTGGTCGAAGAGCACGAGGGGCGGGTCCCGCGCACATTTGCCGAGCTCGAGGCGCTGCCCGGAGTTGGACACAAGACCGCGAGCGTGGTGATGTCCGGGGCCTTCGGCGTGCCCGCCTTCCCGGTGGACACCCACATTCACAGGCTCGCCCGACGGTGGGGCCTCAGCTCGGGCACCTCGGTGACCGAGACCGAAAAGGCGCTCAAGGCGCTCTTCGCGCGAGGGGACTGGCACAAGCGGCATCTGCAGATCATTTACTTCGGGAGGACCCACTGCCCGGCGCGGGGACACGACTGGGACACCTGCCCGATCTGCTCCTTTGCGGCGACCCCCAAGACGCGCCGGGCCGAGCATGGCGGGCGAAGAATTGGACAAGACGCCTCGAAGCGATAACTCTATTGTTATGGTGGAACCAGTCGCCAGGCCGGTGCGAGTCCCTCGGCAGCCACTGAGCCGTTTCGGAGGATACGATTCGATATGAGCCACGAAACATCGGAAAAACCACAGCGCATCCTAGTCGTGGACGACGATGAAATCTCCTGCGAAGCGATCGCCATAGGCTTGCGCAAAAGCGGCCTCTTGGCCGACAGCGCCTCGGACGCGGACGCCGCGCTCGCGCTGCTCGCCCAGAATCACTACGACCTCGTCTTGCTCGATCTCATGATGCCCGGGGTGACCGGATTTCAGCTCGCCCGAAAGATCCGCGACGGTTTCCCCGGGGTCAAGACCGTCTTGATGTCGGCGTTTCGGGTGTCGGCGAACCAGCTGCGACGGGCGGACACAGGCGTCTCGGGCTTTCTCATGAAGCCCTGCGCCATCTCCGACATCGAAGCGTTCTTGGAGCCCCGGTAGCGCGCCGTCACACCTTCACGCGCCGGCCCTTCGGCGACGCGAGCACCTCGGCATACGTCGCGAGCCGAGGGTCGACCACCGTCTCGAGGAACCGGCTGACCTGCTGAGGCGCTCGACCGATGAACCGGGAGGGATCCGCGGCGAGGGCGTCGAGCTCACCGCGATCGAGCGGGATGCGGGGATCGTCCGCCATGCGCTCGAGGAGATCGTTGGGGCGCCCCTCTTCCTTGACCGCCCGAGCCGCCTCCATGGACAGCTCCCGGATCACCTCGTGGGCCTGCTGCCGGTCGCCGCCCGCCTCCACCGCCGCCATCAGGATCTCCTCGGTCGCCATAAAGGGCAGCTCCTCGGCCAGGCGCCGCGCGATGGGCGCCGGGTTGGGCCGCATTCCGGCGGCGACGTCGCTTAGAAGCCCCAGCACCGCGTCGGTGAGCAGGTACGCCTGGGGGATATCCATGCGCCGAATCGCCGAGTCGTCCAAGGTGCGCTCGAGCCACTGGTTGGCGTGGGTGGCGTGAAAATCGCTGACCAGGTTCATGAGCTTGCGCGACAAGGCGCACATCCGCTCGCTGCGCATGGGGTTGCGCTTGTAGGCCATCGCCGAGGAGCCCACCTGTTTTTTCCCAAACGGCTCGTCGAGCTCCTTGAGCCCGCTCAAGAGGCGCACGTTGACGCCGAACCAGTGAGCAGATGCGCCGATTCCCGCCAAGACTTCGGCCACCTTGGTGTCTATCTTGCGCGGGTAGGTCTGCCCTGTGACCTCGTAGATGCCGTCGAAACCGAGCTTGCGCGCGACGAGCTCATCGAGGGCCTGCACCTTGTCGTGGTCGCCTCCGAAGAGCTTCAGGTAGCTCGCCTGGGTCCCCGTGGTGCCCTTGGCGCCCCGGGCCTTGATCTGTGGGATCAGCCACTCGAGGGCGTCCAGATCGACGAGCAGGTCCTGCAAAACCAGGCTGAAGCGCTTGCCCATGGTGGTCGGCTGCGCCGCCTGGAAGTGGGTGGCACCCAGCACGGGCAGGGCCTTGTGGGTCTCGACAAAGTCGCGCAGAGCGCCGATGGCGCCTAAGAGATCGCGGCGGACGAGCTCCAGGGCGCGGCGGTGGATGATGAGGTCGGTGTTGCATCCCACGAACTGAGAGGTCGCCCCGAGGTGGATGATAGGAGCCGCCGCCGGACACCTGGCCGCGAAGGTGTGGACGTGGGCCATGACATCGTGCCTCAGCTCTCGCTCCTTGGCCTCGGCCATCGCATAATCGATATCGTCTCGGTGCGCCTTCATCTGCGCGATGCCTTCGGCTGTCACCAGGCCACTCAGGCCGAGCTCGGCTTGGGCCTCGGCCAGGGCGATCCAGCAGTCCCGCCATGTGGTGAACTTGGTCTTCTCGGAAAACAGCTCCTGCATGGCGCGACTCGTGTAGCGGCTGACGAGCGGCTCTGCGTAGACGGAACGATCTCTTTGGCTCATATCTCTCTCCTAAATTAGGCTCCCTTGGTCTCGACGAGCGCAGATTACGGCGAGCGCCTCCGCTGCGCAAGCCGCCGTGAGGAAATCATCATTGAACCGCCCCATGAGTTCCGCTTAATATCGCGGGATTGATCGCCTCCCTTTTCGAGGACGACACGAACCTATCGGAAACGAGATGTAATGACGATTGTGTATATAGTCTGTGGAGCTGTCGCGGCGGCGGGCCTGCTCGCTGCCTGGGCGGCCTCGAAAAAGCTGCGCACCCAAAAACAGAACCACGAATCGAAGGTGGCCGCCCTCGAGGCAGAGCTGCAAAGACAAAAGAGCCGCAGACTCATCACCGGTGGCGAACCGGCAGGAGCCGGACAGACAGAAAAAGGAGAAGAGGACCTTCTCAATCAAGAGCTTTTGCAAGCACAAAGACTCGAAGCGGTTCGCGAGCTGGCCGAGAGCCTCGAGCGCGACCTGCCCCAAATTCGAGGCAACCTCCAAATCGCCCTGTCCGAGCTCGAGCCGCAGCACCCCCACCACATCATCCTGGAGGCGGCCGCCCAGACCGCGGCCGAGGCTCAAAACTGCGCCAAGAACATCCTCAGGATCATCCGCGCAGAGCCTCTCGATGAATGCACGGGCTCCGGATCTCCGAGCGAGCCGGCCCACTTTTGTGAATGGACCAAAGGCTCCGAGACCATATTGCTGGCAGAAGACGAGTTCACGCTGCGGGCCATGACGTCGAGGCTCCTCGAACGCATCGGCTACCGTGTCATCGCCGCGGAGAACGGCGCTGAGGCCTTGGCCGTCGTCGAGGGCTCCAACGAGCGGATCGACCTGCTTATCACCGATGTGGTGATGCCGCAGATGAACGGGTCGGAGCTGGCGCGGAGGATCTGCCGCACCCACCCGGAGGTCAAGGTTTTGTTCACCTCGGGGTACGCCGACGAGCTCTTGGGGCGCCACGGCGTCTTGACCGAAGAGGTCCATTACATCGGAAAGCCTTACACCCCCGAGGCTCTGGCCCAAAAAGTCAGAGACGTGCTTGAGGGATGACGCCCGCCCCGCAAAGGAGTATTTCAAACGCTGGCGTTGCATGCGGCATGGCTGCGTCTTATAACGCGTCCCTAGTCGCGTCCCGAGGCAGACGCTCTTCGGGGGAGTGACTCGGACGAGGAGGTATTCGATGGCACAGACGAGAACCGGCGAAGTCGTCACACAGATACACTACGCGCGCAAAGGGCAGATCACCGAAGAGATGCTCTGCGTGGCGAAACGCGAAAAGCTCGAACCCGAGCTCATCAGGGATGAGGTGGCCATAGGGCGGCTCGTGATTCCCTCCAACATCAACCACAAAAACCTCGAGCCCCAGGGCATCGGCGACGCGGTCACATGCAAGATCAACGCGAACATCGGCGGCTCGTCGCTGCGGTCCGACGCCACCGAGGAGCTGCGCAAGCTCAAGCTGTGCCTCTCCCTGGGCGCCGACGCGATCATGGACCTGAGCGTGGGCCCCCACATCACCGAGATTCGAAGGAGTCTCCTCGAGAACTGCCCGGCCCCCCTGGGCACCGTCCCCATCTACGAAGCCATCGAGCGGGTGGAGCGCTGCGAGGACATGACCGCCGACGGGCTGCTCGGGGTCATCGAAGAACAGGCCCGCCAGGGCGTCGATTTCGTCACGGTCCACTGCGGCCTGCTCAAGGCGCACGTCCCCATCGCCACGCGCCGTCTGGCCGGCATCGTCAGTCGCGGCGGCTCGCTCACCGCGACGTGGATGCTGCACCATGATCGGGAAAACCCCCTGTTCGATAACTTCGACCGCCTCTTGGACATCTGCCGCCGCTATGACGTGACGCTCAGCCTCGGCGACGGCCTGCGGCCCGGCGCCCTGGCCGACGCCAGCGACGAAGCCCAGTTCGCCGAGCTCGAGACCCTCGGACAGCTCGTGGCCCGCTGCCGGGACGCCGAGGTCCAGGTGATGGTCGAAGGCCCCGGCCACGTGCCCTTCGACCAAATCGCCATGAACATGCAAAGAGAGCGCGACAGCTGCGACGAAGCGCCCTTCTACATCTTGGGGCCCATCGTCACCGACATCGCGCCGGGCTACGACCACATCACCTCGGCCATCGGCGCCACGATGGGAGCCTTCAGCGGCGCCGCCATGCTGTGCTACGTCACCCCGCGCGAGCACCTGGGCCTGCCCACCTTGGAGGACGTCCGCCAGGGCGTCGTTGCGTACAAAATAGCCGCCCACGCGGCCGACGTGGCGCGCAGGCGCCCCGGCGCCCGGGACCGGGACGACGCGCTGTCTCGCGCCCGGGTCGCCTTCGACTGGGATCGGGTCTTCGAGCTGTCCCTCGACCCTCAGCGGGCGCGCATGATGCACGACGAGTCCCACGTCCGCCCCGAGGACAAAAAAGCCGACTACTGCTCCATGTGCGGCCCCAAGCACTGCGCCATGAAGCTCTCCAAGGCGGTGTCCGAGTCCACCAAACGCCGCGCCTGAGGCCCGGCGACCCTTTCCCTAACAAAAAAACTAACCCCTCGATAGGACTTGGAACAGCCGCCTGTGTTAGACTTCCCCAAAGACGGGCGCCGATTCATCGAAACGGTCTCGCGAATTCTTTCGTGGCGCTTTGTGAAGGAGGAGACCTTGGACCGCTGGTTTTTGTTACTGTCAATTCCGGTCTTTTTGGCCTGCGGCGTCGAGCCGCCTCACTACCCGGAAGCCGGGTCCGACAAAAGCACGAGCTCCGAAGGCTCCGATACGTCTTCGGAAGCAGGTCATGACACCTCGAACGTCGACACCGACAGTACCACTCAGACATCGGAAGATCCGTCGACCACCTCGGGAGATACAGGCAGCGGTCCAGACACGATGGAGCCTGAGACCGACACGCCCACCGAGGAGCCAGACACCTGCGAGGGCGCCACGGGCCACGACGAGGACGGAGACGGCCTCATCGACATCTGCGACAACTGCCCGACCTACCACAACCCCCAACAAAGAGACGCCGACTCGGACGGGCTCGGCGACGCCTGCGAGGCCGAGGACCATGAGCTGCTCTCGAAGCTCACCTTTTTCGACCCCTTCGTCGCCATCGATGATTCGTGGGAGGCGTCAAATGATTGGTCTCACCTCGCCGACGATGACGCGGTCATGGGCAACTCCATTAATGGCGGCAGCAACGCCTGGCGTGACCTCTGGATCGCGGATGACGCGCCCTTCTCGGTGGAGACCACGATCTCTTTGTCGCCGCTCAACTACCCGCAAAACAACTACTCCGGCGTGGTCATCGCCCGCCACGAGGTCAATGGGGTGAGCATCTGGTGGACCTGCGTGTACGAGCGAGAAAACGGAAACCTCTCCTTGTGGTACAATGTCGGCTCCAGTATCAGCTCGCTCGCCCAAAAAGATGACGTGGACCCCAACCGGGGGGACACAGATATCTGGCGCAAAGTGCGCGTCCTGTTCGATCCGGACGCCGATCGGCTCAGCTGCACCCTCGAGAGCGAAGCGGGATCTCTGGCGAACCTCGAGGTGTCGACGAAAAATGTAAACACCCTCGCCGGGAAATCCGGCATTCGCGTCTACGAAGAGCGGGCGAGTTTTTCATCCTTCGCCGTCTATCAGTGAGCAACTCTAAAAGTGAAAACAGGCTCCAACCCGGCCTCGAGCCGGGCTCCACGAAAGGTCGGCCATGCTCAGTCGGATAGGGATCTCTTTGGACGAGGCGCTGCTGGAACAGTTCGACGAGCTCATCGAAGAGCGCGGTTATAACAACCGCTCCGAGGCGGTGCGGGACCTCATCCGCGAAGAGCTCGTCAAAAAGGAGTGGGAGCGCGGCACCGACGCCCAGCCCAAGGTCGCCGTGGCCTTGCTGGTCTTCGACCACGCCGCCCGAGAGCTGGGCCAGAAGCTCACCCGGACCCAGCACGCGGACCACGATCTCATCGTGTCGTCCATGCACGTCCACATGGATCGCCACCACTGCCTCGAGGTGATCGTGCTCAAGGGCCCCGGACGAGATATCGTCCGCGTGGGCAACAGCCTCATATCGAACCGGGGGGTCAAGCTGGGGCGGCTCCTGCTCGCCACCCGCGGCGACAAGCTCTAGCCTTCGAGGCTCTGCGTCAGAACGTACCGCCGAAGACGAAGATCCACTCGTGAGTCCCGCCCGCCATCAGCCCGCGGGCATACCCCGTGCGCAGAGTCATGGGCTGGTGGTACCCGAAGGTCAGGCTCCACACCAGCTCGGCTCCGAGGCTCGAGCGCCAGTCGTCCGACTCGAAGGTCTCCGAAGAGATGAGGATATTGTCCGAAAAAACCCCGGCCTGGAGGCGCCTCAAGAAAAGCGGCAGGGTGTGGTAGCCCCGCTCGCTCCACCACAGGGGGAATCGGTAGTCGGCCCGCAGCGCCTGGTAGTGGGAGCCCTCGACAGACGAGACCGAGTACCCCCGCAGACCGGGCAGGCCGGCCGAGGTGTTGTTCCAGATCACGTCGACGATGTTTTGCTCCTGGTACCCCCCAAAAACGAAGGTGTTCTGATTCGGCGGATCTGAGACGTAAGCCCCACCCGAGAGGCGCAGCGCCAACACGTGGTAGCTCAGCCAAGGCATCGAGAGGTACTCGTTCCAGCTGTAGCGCAGGGTCGCGAGCGTCTGCGTGCCTCCCAGCGCGGGGTGGTACAAGGAGACCGACGCCGACACGGAGCGCCCTTGCTCGGGGCTGATCCCGTAAGGCGACGTGTAGGTGTCCGAGAAAGACCAGGCAAGGTCGATCCCCGCGCGAAACCCTTCACTGGGCACCGCGGGGCTGTGATCGTCATTGGGGTCGAGGACGAGGGCGAGCTCGCCCACCGGTCTGTAGTAGAGCACCGAGTATCCCAGCGATACTCGGTGGAAGCGGTCGAGGGCGTAGATGGGGACCGACAAAGAGGCGCTGGCGCGCAAGACGTCCTGGTGCCAGCGCTGCTGCTCTCCGCCGAACGAGTAGCCGCTGTCCCGGGCGCCGAAAGAGCGCGAGACCCCCACGTGCAACCCCGGCCCCAGGCCGGAGTAGGAGTAGGCAAACCTCCCGAGCACCGCCTCCGATCCCAAGACGTGCTCGAGCTCCGCGCCCACCGAGTGCCTGGGCACCGCATCGGTCAGGGCCGTTATGACTTGGATGACCGTGTCTCCCGAGGAGCTCGTCGTCGTGGTCAGGCGCCAGTGGTTGGGGATCAGGGTCACGAGCGGGTTGTAGGCCTCGTCTTCGGTGTCGCTCGGTGGCGGCAAATCCGGAGACTCGTGGGGCAAAGCCTCAAGAGGCCGGCCGGGCTCGCGTCCGCCCGCGGGTTCGAACGGCATGGAGTGCAGATCATACCCCCACGACGAATAGCCCAGGAACATCAGCCGGCTCCCATCGGGCGAGACCGCGGGGCCGAAGGCGCCGGTGAGGACGTTGGTGAGCTGGATGAGCCTCTCTTCGAGGAGGTCGTAGGCGTAGATGTTGTAAATGCCGGTGCGATCCGAGGGGAACAAAAGATAGCGCCCCGTGGGGTCGTAGGTCGGGCGCCGCTCGAGCGCCGAATCGCTCGTAATCATGCGCATCCGACCGGTCTGGATGTCCACCACCGCGAGATCGACCCGGGGTCCCAGGCGCACCACCGCGGCGACCGCGTCTCCTCGCGGTGACCAGACCGGCGCGTACACCTGGTCCCAAGTCGCCGACTCGATGAGGGTCTTTAGCCGATTGCCCCGATCGTCGGTCATGACGAGGTGGGTGGTGCCCGCGTCGTTGACCGTCACCGCGAGCCGGTCTCCGCGCCGGCTGACCGCCACCTCGCGGGCGCGCAGGCCGTGGGTCAGCCGGCGGGGCTCGTTGCCGGGCGAGTCGACGACGAAGACGTCGGAAAAATAGTACTTGTTGTCGAAAGGGGCCGTGCGGGAGTAAAAGACCCGCCCCGCACCGTCGATGGAGACGCTGGAGCTACCACCGGCGTAGGCGATGAGTTCCCTCTTTTCGGTCTTTGGGTCGAACGAGAAGATTCCGGAGCGCTCCTCCCCGCTCGCAATGGAAATGGCGACTTTTGAGCCGCCTGGAAAGTAAACCGGCTGGCCCTTGGTGTCTCCGTCGCTGGTCAACACTTTTGAAGCCGTCAGCCCTCGCCGGCGGAGCCTTTGGGACACGAGCGCCGTCTCTTGGCGCATCGACTCGGTCCACTGCCCGTACAAGGTCACGAGATCCGCGCCGAACGCTTCGCCAAAAGCCCGGTTGAGCCCGTAGGGCAGCGGCGCCGCCCCGTAGATGTGGGCGAGCTTGGTCAGGCGCTCTTGCCCATAGCGGCCGTAGAGATAGTTCACGAACAACGCGCCGTAGATGTAGTCGTCGTGGCCCCTTGGGTACTTGCGCCGGGAGTTGGACAGCTCGTCGAGGCGGAGCAGGCGGTCCGCCAACACGTCCGCTCGAACCGCCATACGAAACTGCGACGAGCGGATACGTCCGGCGCTCGAGAAATTGGTCTCCTCCAAGACGGCGATGCCCTCGTAAAGCCAGCGGGGTGATATTTGGTTGGGCAGGTAGACGTCGCCGAAGATCGAATTGACGAGG
Organism: Deltaproteobacteria bacterium; assembly: GCA_011389755.1. Lineage (GTDB taxonomy): Bacteria > Myxococcota_A > Polyangia > JAAYKL01 > JAAYKL01 > JAABTR01. The sequence goes on from JAABTR010000002.1 coordinate 11,272, forward strand.
CGAGAGACCCCCGAGTGGATCTGGAGGTGGTTGATGTGGGTGTATTCATGCACGATGAGCGTGTACAACCAGTCGTCGTGCTCTTGA
>JAABTR010000003.1 GCA_011389755.1 Deltaproteobacteria bacterium
GAAGCGCCGATTCGAGCTCGGGCCCGGTGGCGTAAAGTCTTATCTCCGGACGATACAAGACCCGCGCCGAGCCGTTCGCCGAGTCGGTCCCGTCCGTCAAGATGACCTCGATGGGGCCGGGCACCTCCCACCCGAACAAGACCGTCATCTCGTCGTGGACCTCCTCGCAGATGGAGGCGGCCTTGCGGGCCAGAGCCTCGAGCCCTTGATGGTAGTGCACGCGGAAATGCTCGGTCTTGATCGTGCGGAAGACGAGATCCGGATCACCTGCGCCTACGCCCCGCGGCATCGCCGCCAGCGCGACGACGAGCAGTGTTCCAAAAACGCGGGTCCGAATGGAAGGTGATCCGAGGTTCATTATAAAATGCCGACATAATGAGGTTAGCTGGGGCCGGCGATCCCGTCAACGTCGTAAAACCCGGCCCTCCGGCTTTGGGCTTTCACTTCGGCCCGGCCTTGATTGGGCGCCAACGAGATGTACAATGTGCGTTCGCCACGTCTTGGCGCGAACGACGGGGCCGGCCTCGAGTCGTCCCCAATAAACGGACAGCTCATGAATCTGACAGCAATGAGCGCGCTGCAAAATATCTTGGTCGACGTCGCCGAGCTGGACGGACCGACGCTGCTCGTGATGGACGAGGAGCGTTTTCGCGACGAGACGATAGCGAAGCTCTCGGTGGCCGCTGAATCTGAAGACGGCGCTCTGGCCGAAGCGGCTTCGTGGCTCGTCTGGACCGCCAGCCAGTCCCTGGGCTCTGGCGTCGGCTCGCTCAAAGGGGTCTACGACTCCATGGGTCGCGACGAGATCTCGCGCACGGCGGTCGCGTGCTTTGAGATTAGATTGTCGATGGTCCGCCCTGTGGCTCGAGCCGTCTTTGCCGCGGCCGACGCCTTGGACGCGGGAACCATCTGCTTTTCGCCCCGTTTGGACTGGACCTCTATTTCGGCCTTTGAGCGCAGAGCTTTCGTCACCCGCGTCTTGACTGCGGCCATCCAAAAACGATGGACGCTCCCCGTTTTTTTCACGGCCGGACCGTTTAGCGCCCACGGCTTCGCAGACCAAGGCCAGCTCGAAGCCGTGGCTGCCTCTTTAGCCGACGGCTTTTGTGACATCTGCTTGGTGCCCGAAAACTCTCTTAAGGAGTGCCCCGAAAGAGACGGCGCGTCCCGATCTCGCAGCCTCATCGAGCTAGCTCGTTTCATCAGAGCCCATCAGCCCGAGGACCAGCCGGTGAGCCTGACGGCCGCGGCGTGGCTCACCGGCGGGTGGTCACGGGAGTCTCTCTCGTCGTGCGCGGCGCACCTGGGAGCGCTGAACGCCAAATTCGGTCTCTCCAAGTTTCAGCTGCCCCACCTCGATGACGCGTTGACTTCGGCACGCGCTTCGGACGCTCTCGAGGGGATCTCGCAGCTGGCCGAGCTGCTCCGGACAGCCAACCGCATCGCAGGCGCGAGCGTGGGCGGCGCCGCTTGGCTGAACGACGCGCTCGCCCTCGAGCTGCTCGACTGCAAGACGGTTGAAGCCCGTCTGGGAACCTGGCTCGACGCAAAAGTCGCCTTGAACGAGGACGACGCAAGAGCCACTTTCGAGGCGTCGCTAGAGGACCGCGTCAGAAAGCTCCTCGATCGCTTGGAGGAACGCGGGACACGAGACTTCGTGCGAAAGCACGCCATCCCCATGCCCTCTCCCCGCCCAAGGCCCACGACGCTTTAGGAGGCCGGCCGAAACATTAGTTTCGACTGGACTCCTTAGTTGTATTTTTTTCCGTTTCTTGGCAATAATTAATGAACTCAAGGGTTCTCGCGGAGCGCGGAGAGTGCGCTCGGAGAAGAGCGGGCTGTGGTGGAAGAGGAAAATAAAAGCATTTTGCTCATCGTGGATGACGAGAGCTCGGTTCTTCGGGCCGTCAGCCGGATGCTCGCCAAGTACGCCGATGAGATCCTCACGGCGGACAGCCATATCGAAGCCGAGGCGGTCCTCGAAAGCCACGAGATCACTCATATTCTGTGCGACCACTGGTTCGGCAGAGGTCTGCCGCTGGGGATCGATTTGGCCGCGAAGTGGAAAAGGCTCTACCCGCGGCTGAAAAAGGTCGTGGTGCTCACGGGCGTCGACATAGAGGGTCTGTCCCCTTGTCCTTTGGTGGACGCCGTCCTTCCCAAAACCACCGAGACCCAGAAGCTCATCTCCACCCTGGGTCTGACCAAGAAGTGTTGAGCCTCATTTTTCGAGCAGCGGCCGGAGCATGGCGGCTTCGACCGGTGCCGCCACCGATCTGCCCAAAAAACCTATTGTAACCACCAGCTTGGGGCGCCTGTCGTCTGTGAGCTCCAAGATGCCCCGCGCGCCACGAAAAGGCCCGCCTATCACCTCCACGGGCTTTCCGACCTTGACGAGCGGGTGAGGTGCAACTTGGCCGTCCGGGTTGGACACGAGGATGCGAATACTCTCGATGACCTCATCGTCCACCGGCACAAGACAGGAACCGAAGGTTATGATGCGGACCGTCCCGGGCGCATTGAGGACCTGGAGGCGCTCGGCCGAGCGCCAGGCCAAGCGAACGAACAGATATCCGGTAAAGAGCGGCTTCTCGAGCACCGCGCGCCGATCTCTGCGCGACGAGACGGTGCGGTAGGTCGGCAAGAACACTTCCACGCCGCCGCCTTCGAGCAGGCCCGCGGTTACCTTCTCCTGATTCGACCGGACGTGCACCGCGTACCACTGAACCCGGTCGAGCTCGGCGGTGCTTTCCCGGTCTTCGTGAACCTTCTCGTCCATCATTGACCGCTCGCTTGCGAGGAGACTCCTTCGACCCGAGCCAGAGAAAGGGAGCCGGACGCCACGTCTTTGCGCTTCGTGAACGCCTTGACGCGGAACTTGCAAAGAGCCCCCAGGCCGGCTTCGAAGCGGGACTCGAGAAAGAGGGTCTCGCCGGGCGTCACCGGGGCGCTCCACTTCATGTCCGCCTTTGCCAAAAAAAATATTCGACCGCCGGCCTCCTGCCCCTTTTCGATGGCCGACAAAGCGAGCAGCAGACCGCTCGTCTGGGCCAGCGCTTCCGTGATGAGGACCCCCGGCATGATGGGCCGACCGGGAAAATGCCCCTGAAAGTGAGGTTCGGCCCCGTCGAGGGTCAACACGGCGCAAATCTTTTTGTCCACCTCGAACCGCTCCACCGCGTCCACGAACAAAAAAGGCGGGCGATGGGGAAGCAGCTTCTCGATATCCTCTCGCTCAATGATTTTTTTGTTCATGACCTACCGTGTTTCCTTTTCGGGGGCGCCTTTGTCGAGCCGCTCGAGCTCGGCGGCCACCTGTTTGCGCACGCGCCGACTCAGGTCCGCGGCCCGCTGACGCCGATCGACCGAGACGGGCTCTAGAAGACGAATCGTCCACACCGCGCGGCTTCGCGTCAAGAGGGAACCCGAATCCGGCGACAGGTAGGGGAGGTCGCTGTGCAAAACCATAGGCACCACGGGCACGTCTTCGTCGATGGCGATCCTGAAAAAGAGGTCCTGAAAGAGACCCAGCTGGCCAAACCGCGACCTGGTCCCTTCGGGGAAAACCACCACCGGTCCCTCTTTGGCGCGAAGCACGGCGCGGATCTTCTCGAGAGCCGCGGCGACCTGCCCGGGGTTTTGTCTTTCGATGGGAACGCACCCGAGCCACCGCATCGCCGCGCCCACGAGGGGCACCCTTGTGTAGCGCGCCGAGACCGGCACAACGGCATCGGGGATGAGGGCGAGCGCCCACAGGGCGTCGAGCCAGGAGCGGTGGTTTGCGGCGATGATGCAGGGCCCCGCCTTTTCGATCACGCCCCGTTGCGGGACTTCATCCACGCGGTAGAGTCGAATCGCGCTTAGATATCTCAAAAAGAAAAAACGTAAAAAACCGCGGGACAAACGCTTCAAGAAACGGCGCGCTCGGTCATTTCCCAGCCGCTCCAAGAGCAAAAGAGCGGGGAAGAACAGCACCAGCAAGAGGTTGGCGAGGAGCCAGCCTCCAAAACTCGCGAGCCCCACAGCTGCATACCGAAGCGCGTTGGGGAAGTACTTCATAGTGGATTGAGAGATCGCGCGTACGCTATAAAGAAAAGTCAAATTCGTGCGCGGAGGGGGACTCGAACCCCCATGAGGTTTACCCTCACTAGGCCCTCAACCTAGCGCGTCTACCAGTTCCGCCATCCGCGCGGGCACGAAATAACTTGCCTTTTAAAGAACATCGGCGCTCTTGCAAAAAAACAGCAGCAGCGCCGCGAGGGCCACTTGTATGGCGCCACGGCGAAGTTCTGTCAAGGAATTTTCAAAAAAAAAGCTCTGAGCCCAAAGCCTCCGCGTTTGACGGAAACCACCGAAGTCCCCTAGGATGCGGTTCACATTCACGCTGCTTAAAAAAAGGAGAGCCACAATGAGCTTTGCCAAACTCGCGATCAGAATCGACACCTATCGAGACGCAATCATAGAGCTTCAAAAGGAGCTCATCGCGATCCCCGCGCTCGCTCCCAACTACGAAGCCAGCCCAGAGCACACGGGAGAGTCCCGCAAGGTCGCCTTCCTCAAGGAATATTTGTCCAAACACGGAATAACCGGGCTCGAGGAGATCTCGGCTCCCGACGACCGGGATCCCACGGGTCACCGCCCGAGCCTCATCGCGAAAATCCCGGGGAAATCCCACGCAAAGACGGTCTGGGTCATGGCACACACCGACATCGTCCCTCCCGGGGACCTCTCCAAGTGGGACAGCGACCCCTATGAACTCAAAGTCGACGGAGACCGCCTCTACGGCCGAGGCGTGGAGGACAACCACCAGGGCCTCGTGGCCGGCGTGATGGCGGTCCGCGCTTTCGTCGAGAGTGGAGTGACCCCCGAGTACGACGTCGCGATCCTCTTCGTCGCCGATGAGGAATGCGGATCCAAGTACGGCATCCACTACGTCTTGGACAAGGCCAACCCCTTCCGCCCCGACGACCTCATCGTCGTCCCCGACGGCGGCGCCGCGGACGGTTCCGAAATCGAGGTGGCGGAAAAGAGCATCATGTGGGTCAAGTTCCAGCTCACCGGAAAGCAGTGCCACGCCTCCATGCCGGACCACGGCATCAACGCCATGCGGGCCGGAGCCTACCTCATCGTCGAACTCGACCGACTGCACGCGATTTTTCCCCAGTCCGACGACGTCTTCGCCCCGCCGCGCAGCACGTTCGAACCCACGAAGAAACACCGCAACGTCGACGCGGTCAATATCATCCCCGGAGACGACGTCTTCTACCTGGACTGCCGGATCTTGCCCGGCATCCCCCTTGCAAAAGTCGACGCCGAGATCAAAAAAATGTGCGCGAGCGTCTCCGAGCGATTCGGCGTCACAATCGAGACCACCTTTGAGCAGCGCCAAGAGGCCGCTAGAGCGACGCCGGTGGACGCCCCCATCGTCAAACGCATGAAAAAGGCGGTCCAAGACGTCTACCACGTCGAGGCAAAGCCCGTCGGCATCGGCGGCGGGACCGTGGCCGCACCGCTTCGCCGCAAAGGCCTGCCTTGCGTCGTCTGGTCGCGAATGGACGAGACCATGCACAGCCCCAACGAAAACGCCAAGATATCCAACATCATCGGTGACGCGAAGGTCATCGCCCACCTCGCAGCCCACGAATGACCGCCTCCTTCTAACCGAACAAAGGCTCACAAATTTAGAAATTCGCTCTTGAGACTGTTCTTAGCCCCAAGGGCGTGCTATTTTTCTCTGATCGCTTGCGCGCTTTTCGTTTTTTTGTGGGATATTTGCACAGAGCCCCGTTGGGCTGCCGACTTAAATACCCCATACGCGATGCATTTTTTTCGCTCAAAGGTCCTCGAGGGCCTTTTGCGCTGATTTTTTTTGAAAGAAAGGACCGCGGTATGATCACCTTCGACGATATTGCCGACCTCGACGTGGAGTTCGACAACGATTTTTTCAAACGTCTGCCGAAAGCCGACCTCCACGTCCACCTGGACGGTTCGATGAGGCTTCAGACTATTTGGGACCTGGCACAACAAGACGGTATCGACTTGGGCTTCAAAAATATCGAGGAGCTCAAGAAAAAGATCGCGCCGGGCTTTCGTCACGATTCTCTCGAGGCCTACCTAAAGGGCTTCGAGGTCACCTTGAAGGTCCTTCAAAACGCCCCCGCCCTCTACCGCGCGACCTACGAGCTGGCCGAGGACGCGGCCCAGGAGAACATCGAGTACATGGAGGTGCGGTTTTCACCCATCCTCCACACTCAAAAGAAGCTCTCGCCCGCATCGATCCTCGAGGCGGTCTTGGTCGCGCTGCGCGACGCAGATCGGGATTTCGGCATCAAAAGCGGCGTCATCGTTTGCGGTATCCGAAACATCTCTCCTCAGATCAGCTTGCGTTTGGCGGAACTGGCGGTGGCCTTCAAGAACCGCGGTGTCGTCGGTTTCGACCTGGCAGGAGCCGAGTACAACTACCCGGCCAAGGACCACCTCGACGCCTTCACCTTGATCCTCTCGAACAACGTCAACGTCACGATCCACGCCGGTGAGGCGTACGGCCCCGACAGCATCCACCAGGCGCTGCACTACTGCGGCGCTCATCGGGTGGGCCACGGGACGCGTCTGCGCGAGGACGGCGACCTGCTCAACTACGTCAACGATCACAGGATCCCCCTCGAGATATGCATCTCCAGCAACACCCAGACCCAGGCCGTGGCCAGCTTCGCGGACCACCCCTTCCGGTTCTACATGGACCTGGGCCTGCGGGTCACGCTCAACACCGACAACCGCCTCATCACGGACACCACGATGACCGAGGAGTACTGGCGGGCGTATCGCAACTACGATCTGACCCCCGGCGAGATCCTGGACCTGGTGATGAATGGGGTGAAATCGGCTTTCATCCCCTACGAAATCAAAAGGGATTACGTCACGCGCATCAAGAAAAAGACCAAGGACATGCTCGTAGAATACGTCCAAAATCACCCGCCCCAAGGGCTCCTTGCCCCCTCCGCGGAAAAGGTGGACAAGAAGCTCAAGGGCAAGACGAACTGACCATGCCTTTTGACACGCAGCGCTTAAGGCAAGACCTCCACCGACAAAATCTCGTCTTCGGGCGAGAGCGCTAGAGCGACCTCGAGCCCCTCGGTCACTCTCCCCAGCGCCGTTTTCTGGCCGTCCAGCTCCGGATGCCTGTCCAAGCAGATGAAGAACCGCGCTCGGGACGAGAGGCCGGCGCGGCTCTCAAGCCCCAGCGTCCCTGCCTCGAAAGGTATCTCGCTGATCTCCCAGGGTATCCACCCCGACGCGTCGACGAGGCCGGTCCCGGTCGGGTCTCCGGCTCGAACGAAGTCTCTCGGCTCGACGCTCCACACAGGCGAATCGACGAAGACACCCCGCTTGGCGTTTTCGATAAAAGCGGCGGCCCCAGCCGGAGCGGTTTTGACGAACAGCTGGGCCGTGATCTTTCCCCGGGTCGTTCGAATCTGAACACGAGCCGGCAACCCGCGGCGGCTGTGTTTCTCCGCTGCGGATATCGGCCGGACCTCGGGCGCGAGCTCCTCGCCTCGAGGAGCAGGGATTTTCGCCAGAACCAAGGCGCGCGTCGCCGCTTTTGCGGCCAGCCGCCGCGGCCCAGCGGCCATCTCCTTCAAGACCTCTCGCGACGGCTCGTGCGGGATCCCTCCCAGGGCCGAGATGGCCGCTACCATGACCTCGGGGCTATCCGATTCGGTCATCTCCATGAGAGAGCGCCAGGCCCCGCGATCGGTCGCCGCACGCCCGGCGAGCCTTGCGGCCAAGAGCTGTTGCCCGGCCAGGGGATGCGCCGGGTCACAGGCCAAAAGAGAGATGTCACCCGCGCCCGAGACGAAACGAGACAGGCAGCGAACGATCCCTGCGCCTCTCGCCTCTTTGCAAGGCGAATCGCCCGAGAGCAGATCGTCGAGGCTCTTGGCGGCGCTCTTCGCGTCTGGACACGCTCGCGAGAGCGCGGCACGAGCCGCGCTCAACAAATCTTCGGCCTCTTTCGGAGACCCAGAGCAGGCCTCCCCCTGGAGGCGCCCGACAAGAGGAGGCAACGCCGCCACGGCGAGGCCGCAGTCCTGCCCTGCGTACCGAGCCAGCGCGCGCGCCGCCGCTTCGGGCGCCTGCTCCACAAGCACCCGGACGATCTTCGGCGAGAGCCGTCCGGCATCTGCCAAGGCGGCCGCGGCCCCGCCGCGAAGCGCCCGGGGCGCTCCTCCCCCGGCGATCGCCCCCAGATGCTCGGCCATCCGGTCCCCCAAGGGCCCGGGCAAGACCGGCAACCAACGGGAAAGGGCGAAAGCGGCCGCCGCGCGCAGCTCCACGTGCTCTTCGAAGAGCGCCTTCTCGGCCACCGCGGCGATCTCCTCGGCGCCCTCTTCCAGCTCGGGCGCGGCCAGCCCCAGCGCTTCCAAGGCGGCCACCCGCGTGGTGCGCGAGCCGCGAGCGGCCCAGCCGACCAGCTCCTCCCACGGCGCCCGGGCGCCCAATCGCCCGGCACTTTCGAGCGCTTGGCTGAGCTCCTCTTTGGTGTGACCGCGGCTCCTGAGCTTCAACGTGATGGTCCGCGCCACAAAGGGGCACAGATCTGGCGCGAGGGCCCCGGCCGCAAAAAGCGCCGCAACCACCACGTCCGGGTCGGGGTCGCGCGACAGCTCGGCCACGATCGGGCACCCCCTTGCGTCGCCGATGCGAGCCAGGGCTCGCGCCGCTCGCGACCTAATCTGCGGGTCTTCGAGCCGGGATATCTCCGCGAGCCGCTCATCGAAGGCGCCCCCGCTTTCGGCCTCATCGATGACGCGAGACGCCGCGGCGAGACCGGACGCGTCCGCGTCCTGGGCCCTTGGAGACGATCCGCCGCAAGCCCCCCAGGCACATGCGAGGCCGCAAAAAAAAGCAGCGCGGAGAAAATGTATCATGGAGCAATGATAGGACGAGCTCAGGAGTTCGTCACTACGACCTCTCCCACGAAGCCCCGCCGCGCGGACACGCTGTTGACATTTCGTCGGGCTTTGATTCGAGATATTTTGAAACCTTTGAATCTCTCGTGTATCCAGGGAACATCGGAATTCGACAGCATGACGTGCACGCCCTTTTTGTCCAGCGACTCGAAGACCCGCGCGAGCAGCTCCTGATCGTACATACCGAAGCCGGAGCGGTGGTAGGACGTGAAACTGGAGGTCGCCGACAAAGGGATGTACGGAGGATCGAAGTAGACGAAATCACCGGGTCTTGCGGTTCTTTTCACCCTCTCGAAGGGTCGGCAGATTATGGTCGCGCCCCGCAGCACTTGCGCGCAGGCCAAGATGTTGCCCTCGTCGCATATGTTGGGGTTCTTGTGCCGGCCGAAGGGCACGTTGAACTCTCCCCGGCTGTTGACCCGGTAGAGCCCGTTGAAGCCGGCCTTGTTGAGGTAGATCATCCGGGCCGCCCGCTGGATCTTGGTGAGCCCTTCCGGGTCGACGGCCCGCGTCTCATAGTAGTGCTCGCGCTCGTAGATGTGCTTTCGCAGCTGCAAGATGACTTCGTCGGCGTGGTCTCGGATCGCGCAGAAGCAGTCGATGAGCTCCTCATTGCAATCCGATAAAGTGGCGCGGCCCGGCCCCAAATCGAAGAAGACCGCCCCGCCGCCGAGGAAAGGCTCGTGATAACGCCCTTCAAAAGCGGGGAATCTCCTGCGCAGGTCAGGCAAAAGCTGCCTTTTGCCGCCGACCCACTTGAGAAAAGGTCTTGGATATTGTGCAGTTTCCTCGACGAGCCGAATGTCGATAGCCACTTTCAAACCCCGAAAAGCTTAGGTTGCGCTTTTGTTCAGTCAGCTCGCATACTATCGACAAGCACCGAAACAAATCAAGTAATTGGGTCAAGATGAATCTTGGTGCGAACCAAAATCACGTTTTGGCCCGTCCCGTCTGGGAACACGGCCTCGATAATCTCTTTCGGCTTGACGCCTCCGGACCCGGGGATCTCGATATCGAGCTCTATTTGGACCATGTTCTCCGAATCGGGAATTTTAATCTTCGCCCTCGGCTCTTCCAAAACCCGGGCAGATATCAACCAAGGTCTGATATCTACGACCTTGCGGCGCCCCTTGCGCTCTTTTTCGACCAGAACCTCCTCGCGCTTCAAGAGGCTCTCGAGGGCCAGGGCCGCCTCCTGCGGATTCGGCCCTGCCTCGGGCAGACAGGCGATGTAACGAGCTGCTCGGACCGACTTACTCAGCGCCGGCTCCCCAGGCGCCACGGGGCGCACCGAGACCAAGGCAAAATCCGGCGGCAGGGCTTCGCTGAGACGCCTCGAAATCTCCTCGGATGTTGGCGGCTCCACCAAGAAGACATCCGTAACCTCCTCCAGGCCGATGGTCCCCAGAGGCAAAGGTGGGCTGCTCACCAGCCTGGGCTTTGGATGAAACCCCTGGGTGTAGGCGATTTCGAGTCCGGCGCGACGCAAGGAGCGCGTCAGATGCCGCATGGTGTCCAGATGCCCCACGAGCCCGGCGCGGCCCCATTTGGACCAGCACAGCCGAATTCTCTCGACCCGCGCACCTTCAGCGGTCTCGAGGACGCGCGGCCGGGGTTTCCCGCGAGCCGTCCGCCCCGGTCGCTCTTCGTATTTTTCGACGAGGCGCCGAGGCCTCTTGGAGAGAGCGGCGGCCTGGCAGGCCGAACCACAGGCGTGACAGACGAAATCCTCGGCGCCGTCTTCGCCCTCGAAGACGCCGCACGGGGGGGTGAGGCGACCCTCTGCGGCGCGCCGCCGCTCCTTCGACAGGAAACCGGGGGTCACGCCGGCCTTGATGTGGTCCCACGGCAGGCGGGCGGAGTCGGGCACGGCCCCGAGGTAGCGATCCACATCGACTCCGGCCAGGGCGTCGTCCCAGATATCCCGGCGCATCATCTCGTCCCAACCGTCGAAACGGGCGCCTTTTTCGAACGCGGCCTCCAGGGTCCCCGCGAGGCGCACGTCCCCCCGGCACAAGACGGCCTCTAAAATCGAGGAGGCGGGGTCGTGGAATTTGAACTCCAGGCGCTTCGAGCGCGCTCGATCGCGGATGAGCGCCTGGCGCCGTTTAATCTCTTCGAGGGAGATCATCGCGTCTCTCTCGAGAGGGGTGAAGGGCTTGGGGACGAACGTGGAGACCGACGAGACGATGGTCGGGGTGCGCCCATTCATGCGGCGCCTCCCCAAGGTCCGCAGAGCGTCCGCCAGCTCGACCATCGCGCCCAGGTCTTCGTCCGTTTCCGTCGGCAGCCCCAGCATGAAATAGAGCTTGATGCGCCGAAATCCCCAGTCGAAGAACCGCGCCGACGCCGCGAGCAGGTCGTCCTCGGTGACATTCTTGTTGATGACGTCCCGCAGCCGCTGGCTGCCCGCCTCGGGAGCCATGGTCACCCCGCTTCGGCGGAGCCTCGCGAGCACTTCCACCAGCTCGTCGGCCAGACCATAGGCTCTCAAGGAAGGCACCGACAAGGAGACCCGGCGCGGCGTGAGTTTTTCCCCGAGCGACGCGATTATCGAGGTGATGCGGCTGTGGTCCGCCGTGGACAAAGACGCCAGCGATATCTCGTCGAACCCAAAACACCCCACGGCCCGCTCCACGGCATCGTCCACCTCTTGCTCGGACCGCTCTCGCACGGGACGGTACAAATAACCGGCCTGGCAGAAGCGGCACCCCGAGGAGCACCCCCGAGCGATCTCGACGCTGTAGCGGTCGAAGACCGCCTCGACATGCGGGACGGGCCCGGCACCGGTGGGGTGCTCGTCGAGGCTTTTGACATTCGCTCTGCGAGCGACCGACCCGGGCCCGCTCGCGATCACCTCGCGCCCCGAAGCCTCATCGACGCAGCGGTCCAGGACAAAGGGCGCGTAGACAAAGGGCAGCCGCGCCGCCCCATCGATGGTCTCGCGGCGGCCCTTGCCTTCCCGCGAGGCGCGCTCGAGCACGTCCAACAGCTCAGGAAGAGCCTCCTCACCGTCGCCCACCACGGCCAAGTCGACAAAGGGCGCAAGCGGTTCGAGATGAACCGCGAGGGGACCGCCGACGACGACGAGGGGGTGTTCTTCGTCCCTGTGGGCTGCCCGCAGGGGTATTCTTCCGAGCTGGAGCATGGCCAAGATATTTGTGTACGTGAGCTCGTACTGCAACGAAAACCCCACGACGTCGAAATCCGCGAGGGGCCGCGCGCTCTCCAGAGATACAAGGGGCAAATCGAGCGCGGTGAGGCGCTCTTCCAGATCCGGCCAGGGCATGAAGACGCGCTCTGCGTGATGGGGCGTCTTCTCATTTACAACTTGGTAAAGGACGCTCAGTCCGATGTGGCTCATCCCGATCTCGTAGACATCGGGATAAGACAATGCGACGCGCAGCCCCGCAAAATCTTCAGGAGGCGCGGGAGCGCTGGCGTATTCTCCGCCGACATAGCGCCCCGGTTTCTCCAACTGCTCGAGGAATGAAGAGTAGGGATGGTCGAACAACATGGCTGGCTTGATAATGTGTTTCGCTCGCGGGCGCAAGCGGTACGTGGGGGCTGTGAGCCCGAAGCGAGACCTTCGTTCGCCGACTCGAGCCTGTCAATCCACCGCGTCGGATTTGGTGATGGCGGCTCTGAGTCTCTCGACGCGCAGCCTGTAGCGACCCCTTGGATACTTGCTCAGGTACTCGAAGATGATGCCCAGGGCGGCGTCACTATCCCCGAGACGATAGCTGCCGATGGCCAGCCTGTAGAGGGCCTCTTCGACGCGGGGGTGCTTGGGCCGCGCCTTGATGAAGGCCCTCAGGTCGCGCTCGGCCGCGCTCCACTTTCCTTCGATGTCCTGGTACAGCGCCCCGCGCCATAGCTGCGCTTCCGGCTCATGGTGGGCTCCGGGGAAGGACGACAGAAAATCGTCGAAACACTCGAGCGCTTGGCGGTGCGCGCCTTGACGGGCGTTGATCTCGCACAGCGAGTAGTGGGCCTCCTCCCGCAGAGATCCTTCCAGAGGGGAGCTGAGATAGGACCGGAAGAAAGCCCGCGCTCGGGTCAGATCTCCGAGCCGATCCATCGACAACCGCGCCACCTCGTATCGGGCATTCTGGGCGGCGGTAGAGTTGGGGACCATCTCAATGATCTCCTCGAAGGTCTCAGCGGCCTGGCTGTACATTCCGACGGCTGAGTAGCACTCAGCCAAGAGGGACAAACCGGTGATGCGCTCATCCCCCTCGCCGTGTTTCGTTGCTTTTTCGAGGAGATTGATGGCGTACCGCAAATCTCCGGCGGCCATGGCGGCCCGCGCCCGCTGGAACAGATCCCAGCCGGTGGAAGCGTCGTCGTCTTGAGCGGAGGGCCGGGCCGCCGAGCCGCCGGGCCCTGTGTTGCCATCGCCCCGGTGAGCACCGCGTTTGGCCCCTCTTTGTCGCGGGTTTTCGAAACCGGGATAGCCCCCTCGGGACGGGACGAGCTCGAAACCCACCTCCTCGTACTCCGAGTTCATGGCCAGGTCGCCCACAACAGGAGCCATCCCCGGGGCTGTGAGCTTGTAAGAGTGGGGGCCGTCCGGTACGCGAATGGTCAAAGGTGTGATGCCGAGCAGGCGGCCGTCAACCTCCACCTTCACGTTCTCCGGTGATCCGGCAAACTTGACGAGACGGGTCAGCTCCTCGGGATATACCTGTCCATGGGTGAGCTCTGCGGCGATGGCGCGCTGCTCGTCTCCCAGCGCCTCGACACCGGCCTTTCCGGGCAAGCGCACCGATTGATTCTCCGCGACCTCCACGGCGCCATGC
>JAABTR010000004.1 GCA_011389755.1 Deltaproteobacteria bacterium
CGTCTCCCAGCGCCTCGACACCGGCCTTTCCGGGCAAGCGCACCGATTGATTCTCCGCGACCTCCACGGCGCCATGCACGCTGCGGCGCGACGCCACCTCGACCAGCCCCTCGATGACGCCGACCCGGGTGGTCCCGTCGGGCAGCGCCTCCACGGTAAAAGTGGTTCCCTTGACACGCACGACGCTCGAGGGAGTGGTCACGTGCATCGTCTGACCGACCGTGCCGTCAAACTCCACCGCGATCCGGCCCGATTCGAGATGCATCTCGAGAAAGGTGCTCGAGACCTCGGTGAGCTTCCACCGGGACTCGCCCAGCAGCGCCACGCGAGCTCTGTCGTTTAAGCGAAAGCTGAACTGACCGAAGGCATCGGATGAAATCTCGGTGCCTTTGCGCATCTGAACGCTGCTTTTTTTGCCTGCGGGCTCCCCGTCTACCAGGACCTTACCCTCCACCCGATCGATGAGCATATCGCCGGTCTTGAAAGGCGACGGCTTGCCGAAAGCGGCTTCACTCTCGGAAAACTCCATATCCACCGGCCCCTCGCCCAGGGCGGCGATGGAAGAGGGCCTCGGGAGGTCGAGCGACTCAGAAGCGCGGTCCGGGCTCGTCACCATGACGACCGCGATGACCACCGCCGCCACAGCGCCGGCCCATACCAATGTCGGCCTCAGGTCCCAAGGCAAGGACCAGCTTCGTTTTTTTGAGTTGCGCTTCGCGATCTCATGCACAGCCGGAACCAGCTTGCTGTAGATGAGGCCCTGTCTCTCCTCTGACAGCTTGGGAACGCGAAGCACCTCGGTCTCCATGCTCTCGAGCTGATCGGCGAGCAGCGAACAGTCGAAGCATGTGCCCAGATGGGCTGAGAGCTTGGCCCTTGAGGCGCCCTCGACGATCTCCTTCGACGCCAACAGATCCTGCGCTTGATTGCAGTTCAGCTGGGCCGGCGCCGTCAGCTTCTCGACCGCCGGCTCGAGCTTGGCAAAAATGGCGTTGCGACGCTCTTCGCCCAGCTCCTCGACGTGGATGCCTGGGTTTTCGATGCGCTCCATGCCTTCGGCCAAAAAGCAACACTCTTCACATCGCCGCAGATGAACGTCCAGTCGCGTTCGCTCGACGGCATCGAGGTGGTCTCGCCGCAACAGGGCGCGCCGACTTTGACGGCAGTTTATGTTGACGCTGCTCATCACTTTTTCTTTCGGTTCGCGAGCGCTCTCATGATCTCTCTCCTGGCCGACTGCAACCGTGAGCCTATAGTCGACACCGAAGAGTCCAGAAGCGTCGCGATCTCCTCCAGCGAGTACCCCTCGTAGGTGTACAGGATGAAGGTTTCGCGTTTCTTAACCGAGACCGTATCCAATATCTCGTAAACCTCTTGTCCCGCGGCGACTGTTTTCTCAGGTGTCGACTCGGGCAACGACTCTTTTACCATCTGCACATCGACAGCCGCGCTCGAAAGACGCCTGTGGCGGGACTTCGCACGAATCTCCTGCCGAACCACATTGACGGTAATCCTAAAAAGCCACGTTGAAAAAGCGGACTGACCCCGAAACCTGTCGACGGAGTTGAACACATTTAAAAAAACCAGCTGCACGAGATCATCCACATCGGGACCCGGACCGATAAGCAAGCTCACATGTCTAAAAACTCCGCCGACATACTCGTCGTAGAGTTGGCGAAAAGCCGACGCGTCTCCTTGCTGGCAGCGCTCGACGAGGGCCCAGGCTCGATCTGCCTTGGTCATCTTCTTGGGCTTTAGGCCTATCCTCTCAAGTACACCGACGTGCATTCTTTCCTCGCAAGTGTTTTTTTTCCTATGCGACATCGCCCTCTTCCTCTTTTTAGTCGTCGGCACGGTGTGAGATTACGAACTCAGATTTCTTTTTTTACATTTTTTTTTCAGTCGAGACGGTAAACCAGGTCGATTCCCGCGAGCGGCATCCCCCAGCCCTGGCGATAGACGTTACTCCCGTGATTTTGCAGCTCATCTCGAATGAGGGGAAAGGCCCCGGCGATGTGGGCGCCCATCCACAAAGGCCCACGGATTTCAAAGATCACCTCGACCCTCGCCAGGAGCCAAGGAGCAAAAACGATCATCTTCGAGTCGCTGACATCTCCCACGAGGTCATAGGTGGTCAGTCCCGCCGACATTCCACCAAAGAGCACGATCTGGGCGGCCTCAAGAGGCGAGAACGCCGCGCCAAACAGCACCTCAATGGGCACATAACTTGTCGTTATATCTATATTTTTTTTCTCAACCCGCCCGAGGCCGAGCCAGCCTCCGCCGATGACGGCGCGAAACCGGCTGCCCAGATCCACGCGCACCGAGAGCCGCGGACCGAACACGGCATCCGACGACGCGGTCAGATAGGACGCCGCCGCGCCCAGGGAGATCCCGCTCAGGCGCATCCCGTCGCGAGGGTCCTCAGACGCTTCGCCGGCCTGCGTATCCGGGCGGTCCGCGCCGCCCACCACCGGGGGCTCAATGATGGCGAGCCCCGCTCCGATAGCGGGAGAGTCTTTGAAAACATCCAGGTAGGGCGCCAGCGCGTCCTCGAGCATCAACGCCACGGTCCAGGCGGTGGCGGCGGGATCCGGGCCCTTTTCGACCTCGCGGACCATGTCATCTTCGACGGGCGAACCGAGGTAGTCGAGGGCGACTAAGATTTTGTTTTCCGAGAGATCCTGGAGATGAACGACGAACCACTGCCTCGGGTCCGAAGAGTCTCTGCACAAAGCCGCCGCCTCGCCCCTGGGCCGAGCAATGCGTTGCTTCTCCCCGTCCCGCACCTCTGCCATGACCATCACGCCCTGTCTGCCGAGCCGAATCGCCAGGGTGTCTACGAGCGACGCGGCCTCTTCCTCGAGCGCACCGCCCACGAGGCTGCGATCGGTCTGCACGACGAGACACCCCGAGCACGCGCAAATCTTCTCGGCCCACGCCGGCTGGGCGGCCGCGTCGGCCCCTGGCTTGACCAAGACGGCCATGCCGGCCAGCGCGGCGACAAGGATCTGCGGGCGCAGGATTGTTCGCAGGACTTTCATGCTCACATATTGTAGCTTTAATCGACAATCGATCACGTAGGAGGCGACGTGTCCGCGGTTTTTAAAGAAAACAAACGCGATCGCGGCGAGGTAGCGGTGGTCACCGGAGGCGCGGTCCGCCTCGGGCGCGCCATCTGTATCGC
This sequence comes from Deltaproteobacteria bacterium, assembly GCA_011389755.1. GTDB lineage: Bacteria > Myxococcota_A > Polyangia > JAAYKL01 > JAAYKL01 > JAABTR01. Next base: position 3,188 of record JAABTR010000004.1, read on the forward strand.
GCTGTCCGAGGCCGGGTTTCGCGTGGCGATCCACCACAACTCCTCGGCCAGGCAGGCCGAAGAGCTAGCACAGGCGCTCGCTTCGGCCGGCGCGGACGCCCGGGTGTTCCAAAAAGATCTACTCATGCCCGATGCTTGCGGGGAGCTGCTCGAGGAGATCCTCTCGACCTGGGGGCGGCTGGACTTTTTCGTGAACAACGCCGCTTTGTTCTATCCCGACGACGCCGAGCCCGAGCGCCTCGCAGCCATGAGGCGACTGAACGAGCAGGTCCCAAAGCGCTTCGGCGCCGCGGCGCGCGACCGGCTGCTCGAGACCCGAGGATGCCTGGTCAACATCGCCGACGTGCTCGCGCTGACCGCCACGACCAAGCACAAGATCTACGCGGCGTCCAAAAAAGAGCTCCTCGACTGGACGATCCGCTTCGCCGAAGAGACCGCGCCCCAAGGCATCAGGGTCAACGCCGTGGCCCCGGGCCTGATCTTGCCGAGCGCCAAAGACGCGCGCGCCGTCGCCGCCCTCGTGGACAAGGTCCCCATGAAGCGGCTCGGCAGTCCGGCCGACGTCGCGAGCGCGGTCGCGTTCTTGTCCACGGCCGACTACGTGACGGGTCAGATCCTGTTTGTGGACGGCGGGCGTCATTTGAGCCCCGCCGGGCGGGAGGTTCCCGTGTGATCTCGACATGGAGCCGCTGTGGTGCTACCTCCCTCATCATGCTGTATCTCGAGAGCTTCTTGCATCGCGTGAGCTTCGCAGAGATCGTTTCGCGGTGGATCGTCAACCAGCCAAACGCGCAGGATGTCTTCGCTTTAAAAAAAATAGTCAATTTCAACTCCTACATCTCGCGAATTTGGGTGGATCGGCTCTTTCGAGACATCGTGATCGGGCTGCGGGGATCTGAGCCAGAGAGCCGGGCCGTGCAGTACAAGGCCGATCTCAAGGACATGGTCACCGCCCATCCCCACTTTCACAACAGCCGCATCGACGAGATGATCTCAAGGTACCACCGCTTTCCTGAAGATTATTATCGCGAGACCCCGGTGGACGGACGCCTCTACTACGAAGGGCAGATCGACGATCCCCAGTTTTTGGGTTCGACGCGCATCAAGCGCTACCGCCGCATCGCGGAGAAGGGCAGCCGCCGGATCGTCGAGTTCATGTTCGACCGCATCAAGCAAAACGCCGAGGACCTGGCCGATGAGCGCGCCCGGTCCCAGGGCGTCTCACGGGCCGAGCTGCAGACTCCCTATTCCAAGATGGTCGAAGAGTTCGAGCACGCCGAACGCAGGCTCATCAAGAGTATAAAACAAGGCACGATTCACGCCGAGTTCCCGATCCTGTCCATCCCCGACGTCGTGGGTGTCAAGATCATCGCCGAGCGCGATGAGCGCGCCCGCCTCGTCGAGATCGTCAAGAGCAGACCGGACTGCAAGCTCCTCGAAACCGAGGAACACACAGGCTTGTACAACGCGGTCAACCTGCGGCTTGCGTATCACATCCCTAAGGATAAGCTCCTGGAGCACCCCCCGAGCGGCCCCTACCTGGAGGTGCTCCAGTACCGCGGGTTCGACGTCGCCGAGGTCCGCAGGGAGTACGAGGAGTTCATCTCCACCTCAGAGGACCACGTCATCGTCGAGGTCATCGCCTCGGGGTTCGAGGATTTCCTCGAATCGGAGATCGGCCGCGCCATGCATGAGGAGCGGCTCATACGCCAGAGAGCCCAGACCGAATACAACGGCCACCTGTCAACCAACGTCCGGTACCTCATGAACTACATCCTCTCGATGTGCCGCGCCCCCGGCCCCGAGTCCCTCGAGGAGGTGCCGGTCAAGCTCTGGGTGCGCTATGTTCCCGATACGATCGAGGAATTCATCCGGGAGCTGTATATCTCCAACGGTTACTACTTCGACAACCTGGAGAACGGGCCGTTCGTCATTTAGAAAAAAGAGAGCTTTTTTCATGGGAAATATCCTCATCAAGCCGCCTCAGACCGTCCACCTCATCGGGATCTGTGGGACCGGCATGGGAGCTCTGGCCGGACTTCTCGTTCAAGCGGGGTACCGGGTCACCGGATCCGACTCAGCGGTCTACCCCCCCATGAGCGACGTGCTCTCCGAGCTCAAAGTGGAGGTCGCGACGGGCTATCGAAGGGAAAACCTGGCCCACAGGCCCGATCTCGTGGTGATCGGCAACGTCTGCCGGCCAGGCCACCCCGAAGCTGTCGCGGCAAAGGAGATGGGCCTCGAGACCGCTTCGATGCCGCGGGTCCTGCACGATCTCTTTCTCGCGGATCGCCACTCGGTGGTCATCGCCGGGACCCACGGCAAGACCACCACGAGCGCTCTGACCGCGTTTCTTTTGGACGCAGCGCAGCTATCACCGTCGTTCCTGATCGGCGGCGCGGTCACAGACTTCGGCGCCGGATTCCGCCTGGCCAAAGGCCCGGCGTTCGTGGTCGAAGGCGACGAATACGACAGCGCGTTTTTTGAAAAGCGCGCGAAGTTTCTCTCCTACGCGCCTCGATCGGCCGTCATCACCAGCGTGGAGCACGACCACGTGGACATCTATCCCTCCTTCGAGGGCTACAAGGCCGCCTTCGAAGCCTTCGCCGAGCTCGTCGCGGCCCCCGGTCCCCTCGCGGTCTATGCGGGAGATCCCGAAGCGATGCGCGCGGCGCGAAGGGCCCGGGTCGAGGTGGTCCCCTACGCCACCGACGCCGACCGAGGGTTCGACCGCGCCGCGTACCGCGCGCGACTGCGCCCTGGCACCTCGCTCTTCGAGCTGGAGATCGAAGGAACCTCTCGGGGTCTTTTTGAATCTCCCCTGGGCGGGAGACACAACATCCGCAACGCCCTGGCGGCGCTGGTGATGGCGCACAGAGGGTGCAAAGCCCCCCTTGAGGTTTTGCGGCAGGCCCTGCCCCGATTCCAAGGCATCAAGAGAAGGCAGGAGCTCCTCGGGAAGCCGCGGGGCATCGCCGTCTACGACGATTTCGCCCATCACCCCACGGCCGTGGCCGAGACCATCGCGGCGCTGGCGCCCAAGCACCCGCCGGGACGGCTGCTCGTGGCGTTCGAGCCCCGCTCCGCCACCGCCTGCCGCAGACAGCACCAGCAGGCCTACACACGGGCATTCGACGGCGCCGGCCGCGTCATCATCGCTCCGCTGGGGCGCTCCCTGCCCCCGGATGAGAGCCTGGACACCCAAATGGTCGCCCACGCCCTCCGAGATCGCGGGGTCGACGCCTTCGCCGCGCAGTCCCTAGACGACGTGCTGGACGACATCGCGTCCTGGGCGCGCCCCGGTGACGGCGTCGCTCTCTTGTCCAACGGCTCCTTCGGCGGCCTGTACGCGCGGGTTTTGGAGGCTCTGCAATCATGACTTTAGGCACCGGCGAGCTTCGCGACATGGTCCGCGTCTTGAGGGAGATATCAGGCCGCGCCGCCGATCTCTTGGTAGAGCAGCTCCACCAGCCGAGGGACATCGAGTACAAAGGCGAAGTCGACCTGGTCACGGACGTCGACACGCGCGCCGAAGAGCTCATCACCCGCCACCTGAAAAAAAACTTCCCCGACTGCACCTTGGTGGCCGAGGAATCCGGGCTCCACAAAGAGGGCAGCCCCACGCGCATCTACATCGATCCCATCGACGGCACCACCAACTACGCCCACAAGCACCCGGCCTTTGCCGTCTCCATCGGTGTCGAGCACGAAGGCGCGCTCATCGCGGGGGTCATTCGGGCCCCCATGCTCGGCCTGGACATGTGGTCCTATCGCGGGGGCGGCGTGTGGGACGACGACGTCCGCTGCCGCGTCTCGAACACCGACTGCCTCGATCGCGCCTTGATAACCACCGGGTTTCCCTACGACCGCAGGAGCGTGGACGACGACAACACCGCTGAGCTCCGGGCGGTGATGAAGCGGGCCCAGGGGATACGGCGCTGCGGCTCCGCGGCCGTAGACCTTTGTCTCGTGGCAAAGGGCGTCTACGACGGCTTCTGGGAGTGCCGGCTCAAACCGTGGGATGTCGCGGCCGGAGCGCTCTTCGTCGCAGAAGCGGGCGGGGTGGTCACGGACTATTTCGAAGGCGACCTCAACCTGTCCGCCCCCTGGATTCTCGCCACAAACGGCCGGATCCACGCCGAGCTCAGCGGGCTGCTCGCCAGAGCCCGAGCCGCGCGAAGGCACGGGGACGAATTGGCGTGAAACGGCATTATTTCAAGCATTTGGTAATTTTCGGCGCCAAGCATGAACTTTTTGCATAGTGCACCGCCCAGACGTGACACACATGCCCGAGATCTTGGCATACCCCAGCGGATCTCGGGCGCGCGCCGCGCGAGGGCGTCGGGGTCTTCTCGAGTAAAATTCCCATAATTTCCGCCGCATAAACACCCACCCATCCACCCCGAAGTAAACTGGCACCAGGATTGCATCAAACGCTTGTCAGCAGCTTAACGGTTCTTGAAGGTCTGTGGTTGGTGTTTTCTTGTTGATAGATGCTAGGGGAAGAACTCGAACTTTGCATAAATTTGTATAATTTTAAACACGTTACGACTTGATTTGGCAATTCGGTATTTGTGCCCGTCTTAAATTGCTCCGTGCTCCTTCTCTTGTCTGGCCCGTCACTGTCCGCCCTCAGTGACGGGCCTTTTCGTTTTCGCTGAGGTGGCGCGCGCTCTCCCTCTCCCAGGACCTATCAGCTCCACATTTCCACGGCAGCCTCATTGCGTTTCCGGTAAGGTTTCTGCTAGCTTTTACAAAGGAGCAATCAAGGAGACAACGATGGTCAACGAGGCACGGGCGGAGACGTTTGTGTGCGCATGCTGCGGACGCGAGAAGCCGATGCGTTTTCTTGCCAAGAATGAGCTCGTCGATTCACGCGGCAGGCAAGAGCCCCTGTGCAAGCAGTGCGACGGATTCGCGACGGTGGGGCTGAGCCATCTGACCGAGAGGCTTCACCGGGCCGGCCTCAAGGTGGTCCCGAGGCCGGCCCCGGCACAAGAGACGGCCCCCGGCCGGACACTCGAGATGATCGAGACCGCCCCCGCACCCAAAGAAGACAAGCCGACAACCCGGAGGATGGCCTCGGCCACGGAGACAGACGCGTTCGCCTATCGCTCCTTGGCCTACGAACGCTACATCGAAGGCTTCATCAAGGGGCTGGAGTCCGGAGGTGTCGACCGGGACAAGCTCGATGGGGAGACCACCGTCGCGGTCAACAACCTCCTGAGCATCCACCAGAAGCTGTCTTCGGAGAGGTTGAAGGTCACCTCCAGTGCGTCCCCCCGCGCCCTGGTCCGCAAGGCCTCCAGGCATCTGACAGACACCGGAATGATGATCGAAGAGTATGTGCGCGCTGTCACAGAGGCTCTTTCACGCATCGGCAAAAGAGAAAGCACCTCCAAGTCGCCGGGGCGCTGACGCCCCTTTTAAAAAGGTCCACCGCATTTGACTCGAGAGGCAAGCAGGTCCATCAGCCGCTCTGATCGATTCTGGAGGCGGCTCGCCTTGGGGGCCGCGGTCTCTTTTGGTCTCCACCTCGTCGTGGCGGTCTGGGCACGCCCCGACTACCAGGACGTCGCCGATCGCGCCGTCGATTTCGAGGTCGCAGAGATAACGCCGGGACCGCCGTCGTCCGCGTTGTCGGACAAGACGAAAGAGCCTCCCCCCATACAAGGCCCCCCGGCGCCTCCCCCTCCCAAAGAGCCGAAGCCCGAGCCGCCAGAGTCCCAAAGCTCTGGGGGCGCGGTCGTGGAAAAAACGGAGCCCGACACGGTCACCGATTCAGATCTGCGGCCCGACACCGCGGTCTCAGCGGGCTCCACCGAGACGGACTCGAGCGTTGATACGGACTCGGAGACGGCGGGCGGTGGCACCGGCATCTGCCTCCACGACCTCTTTGACTTCGCGCCGTCCAAGCCGAACTGGATGCTCTGGGTGTCGATGGCTTCGCTGCGCGGTACTGTTTTCGAAAAGGACGTGGCACGCACCCTCGGCTCGTACGGCATCACCCGGAAGCTGGAGCGGGTCACCGGCCTCGATCCGGCCGGGGACGTCTCTTCAGTCCTGGTCACCGCCGAAGAAATCTTGAACTGGAAAACCTACTTCGTCGCCGCGAGCCACGACGTGGCCGAGAGCAGGCTCAAAAAGACCATCGCCGCCAGTTACTCGGGCACCTCGTTTTCCTGGCGACCCACCGCCGGGGGCTGGCAGGCCGTCTCCCCGGACGGCTTCCGCTACCACCTGGTGGCTTCGGGCAGGGCTCTGATGGTCGAAGCGCTCGAAGAAAAACAGGTGCGGGCCGACCGCGATGCACAGAAAACCGGGGCCCACGCCACCGAGCCGCAAATAGCAGATAATGACAGCGATCCTGACACGTCGGGCACCGACACGAAGACGAGGGAGACAGAGCCCAGCAGACCGGCCACAGACACTGTCGCCGATGGAGAATCGGAGCCTCTCGTTGGCAGCGACTCGGGCTCGGCCGACGGCTCGCGGTTTCCTCCGGGCGCCTACCCCGATTGGCCCCGGCAGATCCGGTGTCTCGTTAAAAGCCAGCCCGCTGAGGCTCAGCCGGCCTCTTCCGGGGAAGACACCTTGGCCTTCGCCAAAGGGTCGCTGAGACCTGACGACGCCGGCCACTGGCCGGTGGCTTTTCTCTACACGAGCGATCCCCGGGCGCTGGGGCTCCCTCCCGATCGCGCGCGGAGCCTGGGATTTCGCCGGGTGAGTGTCCGAGGGTTCTTTTCGCAGCACAAGGTTCGAATCTGGGGGCGGGTCTACTTGGACTCTCCTCCAGAGCAGATCGAGCGGCTGGCCGCGGGCTGGAGCCGCCTGGCCGAGCTGAGCCGCAGCGACCCCTTCGTCAAAATGGTGGGGCTGTCTGGGGTCATCGACAACCTGTCGGTGCGGGCGGAGCCGGGCTCGGTGGCCTTCACCGTGGAGCTCACCCCGGCACAGACCCGGGCCGGGCTGCTCTTCCTCCAGATGCAAGGCGAAGCCCTCGGTCGCCGCCTCTCCTCCCCGTAAGCCGCCTCTTTTCAAACCCAACCGCATAAAATCACGACATGAAAACCCCAGCGCCTCGTTGTGCTTGCTTCGAAAGTTCACGTGCGCTTAAATGGGGACGCTCACAGTCAGATTGAGACACGACGGGATCGCTTTTCGACCCGTAAGCAAAGAAGATGACGACACACAAGTTGGGAGTGACATCGATGCATGGACTAGGTCGCCGGAGATCGTTGAAAATTGTGAAATGGAGGACAGCGCTGATTTTCTTGTCGGTCTTCTCCTGCAAGGCTATCGCAGCGCAGACACAGAGCGAGCCCCCACCGCCTCCGCCGCCTCCGATAGCCCAGGCTGAGGCACCGGCAAACCCACCAGCCGAGAAAACAGCGGCCCAAGAGACGCCCGGAGTCGCCCCACAGGTCTCCGAGGCCATCGAATCGGATCTGCGAGCCGGAACCGCGGCGGCCCGGGCCCTCGACCTGGTGACCGCCCAGCGCTACCTCGAGTCCGCATTTTCCAAGGCCGACGCCCACCAGGTCCAAGGGCCCTTGCTGGTCCGAGTGTATATGAGCTTGGGAGCCTTGTTCTCCGGATACTTGCAGCAGGTGCCCCAGGGGACCGAGTTTTTCAAGATGGGACTCGAGCTGGACGCCGAGGCCCAGCCCAACCCCGCCTTGATGAACAGCCAAGCTGAGGAGGTGCTAGACGTCGTCCGCGAGACCATGGGCATCGCCCAACCCGAAGCCGAGCCCGCGAAGGAGCAGGCGGAGCAGCCGGCCAACTCCCTGGGCGGCTTTTGGGTTATGAGGCACGAACCGGTGACCGAGGCCAAGCGCATGCACCCCTTGGGCATCTATGCGCAGACCAACCCCATGGTGGCGATCAAGGGCGTCCGCCTCTACTTCAGGCTTCCTTCGGATCGCAACTACCAAGTCGCCCACATGAAGCAAAAAGGCTCCATGTTCGGGATGCTCATCGATTGCGACGCCATCGCCCTTCTGGACCCTCAGCAGCTCTTCTACTACGTCGAGGTGGTCGGAGGTGATAACTCCATCATCGCCAAAAACGGCAGCGCGGCCGAGCCGAACGTGATTGAGCTGGTAGACGAGGAAAAATTCGAGGGCGCGCAGCCGGTCTTGCCGGGCATGGCGCCGCCTCCAAGGTGCAATCCCGAGGCCGCGGCCCCGTGCCCACCGTGGGATCCCCACTGCAAGGACGTTCCCTGCGTGACCACCGAGGATTGCATCGGCTCTAAGGTCTGCAGCAGAGGTTACTGTGTCGAGACCGAGAAGGCCGCCGAGGAGGGCGATCACCCCCCCATCGGTCTGGTGATATCCGGCGGCGTGGGGATGGGCGCCGGCATCGCGCTGGGCAAGGAAGACGGGCTGTGCGAGAACATCGACGATTGTCAGGACTCTATCAACTTGGAGGCGGGCTTTTCTCCTTCGTGGATGTTCACCCGCCTCAGCATCGGGTACTTCATCCTCGACAACCTCATCCTAGGCGGTTTTGTCCGGTTCCAGCACTTAAACAGCGACGAGATGAAGATCGCCGGGCTCATGGTCGACGAGATAGACATCGGCCGCATCAACAATAAAGAGAGCGCCTTCGGGCCGATGGTCGGACTGACGGCGTCACTATTCCTCTGGGGCGACGGGCGCTTTTTCGGCCCGGGCCAGCTGACCGACGAGCTTGGCAACTTGGCGGACAAGCAGGGATTTAGGGCCTACAGCCGGTTCGAGTTCGACTTCTACGGCGCCATGTACCACGAGCTGACCTTGACCGACGAGATCGAAGACGGCCCAAACGCAGGTCAAACGGACACGGTCAATCGGCAGCGCGCCTCGGGCCTCCAAGGCGCCGGGCTGGGCGTGGGCGCCCTCTATGGGCTTCACAAGTACTTCGATATCGGCGTC
>JAABTR010000077.1 GCA_011389755.1 Deltaproteobacteria bacterium
GATCCCATCGAGCACCTCACGGGTCAGGTTGAGACCGCGGCCGTCGTTTTCCAGGCACCTCACCACCCGCAGGCTCTGCCGTTCGTGGCGAAAACCGCCCGGAACGAGGAGCTGCATCGCCTCCTCTCCCGCGTGACCGAACGGGGTGTGCCCCAGATCGTGCCCCATGGCGATCGCTTCGGTGAGGTCCTCGTTGAGCCCCAGCCCCCGAGCGAGCGTCCTCGCCAGCTGGCTGACCTCCAGGCAGTGGGTCATCCGCGTGCGGTAGTGATCCCCTTCGGGCCACAAGAAGACCTGCGTTTTGCCCTTGAGCCGACGAAAAGCCTTTGAGTGGACGATCCGGTGACAGTCTCTTTGGAAAGCCGTGCGGACCTCGCACTCGGGCTCGGGGCTCTTTCTCCCGCCGTGACGGCTCGACACCGCAGCCTGGGGGGCGAGAAAATCCAGCTCTCTTTGCTCCGCTCTTTGTCTCGGGTTCACGATTTTTCCTCCACGACCCGCACGCCCCCGTCGTCACAACCGACCACCAACTTGCCATCGCTTATGAGCGCCGCCGAGGAGTCGATATCCGCGCCGAGATCGAGGCGCCAGATGATCTCCCCTGACGACGCATCCATGGCGTAGAGGTGATGATCCCGTGAACCGATGTAGATGCGCCCGGCGACATCCAAGAGGGGGGAGGCCCTCAGAGGCCCGCCGGTTTGCACCTTCCAAATGACCCGACCATCCTCGAGGCCGAGCGCGTAGAGGTGGCCGTCCATGGAGGCCGCGAACACCCTCTTTTGCTCCACATCGACCGCGAAACCGGCGCGCACCGGGCCTTTTGTTTCGGTCTTCCACCGCATACCGCCTCTGGGGGCCAGGCGGTAGATGTGCCCGTCGTCCGAGCCGACGACGACGTCGCCGTTGTCCAGAGCCGCGGCCGGAGCCAGCACCGGCCCCTTGGTGCTGAAGATCCAGGCGACGGTGGCGTCGCGATCCACCGCGTAGACGCGGTGATCGTGGCTCCCCACGACAACCACCCCGTCCGGACGCACCGTGGGCGAGGCGCTGACATGGCCCTCCAGCATCACCTTGAAGATCCGCTCCCCCCGCGGAGAAACCGCGTGGAGGCCGTCCGCGCCCACGTAAATCGCGCCGCTCGGCGCGATCACGGGCGCAGAGTCGACGTCGTGACCGGCGCGGTAGGTCCAGCGCAGGGTGCCGTCGGTGCTGAACGCCAAGAGCCGATCGTCGTCGCAGCCCACGTAGACCATACCGCTGAGGCTCACGGCAGCGGTCGAGAAGACGGGCTCGTCGCAGATGTACGTCCAGCGCAGCTCCATCGTCGGACGCAGGGCGTTGAACGAACCGTCGATGGCGCCCAAGTACACCGTCCCATCCGGCCCCACCACCGCCGAGGCGAAGACCCGAGCTCCCGTGCGAAACATCTCGGTGACCACCGGAGCGCGCGCCGGCCCCGCGAGGGGAGATCGATGCAGATGCGAAGGTCCTCCTCCGCGCATGGCAAAAGGAACGTGTTCTTCGAACGTCTTCGCCGGATCGCTCACGATCTCCGGCGCCGGGACGAGTCCCGTCGCACCGTCCGGCTCCTTGTGGAGTTTTCCGGACGTCGGCTTTTTTTGACCGCAGGAGGCGCAGAAAAAAAGCGCGGCGATCGCGAGGGCTGAAAAGAGGGTTCTCATCGCTGCGCTCAAGGTTCCAAGCGCGCTCCCGACGCTCTAAAACAAAGCGGCACCACCAGGAGCTTCTCCTTTTCGGCTGCCCGGCTAAAAGCCTCAGCCCGCTCAGGGTCTTCGAACAGCGCCACCGCAAAGTCTCCGCCTCCGGCCCCCGAGGGTTTTGCCGCTCCCCCCAGGCGCTCGGCGAGCTCCATGGCCCGGCGGTGAGCCGACACGACGATTGGGGCTCCGGCCGCGCGCCCCAGCCGCTCCATGAGATCCCCGTAGCGGCGGCTCAGACGGACCACCTCGGCGGCGCCTCGGCGCTGGTGGGCTTGTGCCAACAGCTCAGCCACCGCTGCCATCTCTCGCCGCAGACCCCAGTGCTGCGATTGCTTCTCCTTCGACAGCGCTTCCACACGTCGGACGAGGTCCACCGTGGACGCGGGGCTGCCCGCCGCGACGGCCACCACGACGACACACGGCTGCTCGGCGAGCGCCAGGGCGTGTCCGCCCTCGAAGCGGATGACTCCCCCGAGCGCGGCGGCGGCCACGTCCGCGCCGGAACCACGCCCGCCCTGCGCGGCTCGGTGCGCCGAACCCGCGAGCCTGGCCACCAAAAACCTGTCGTCTCGTTCGGGATCCGAGACCGCTCCCAAGATCGCCTGGACCGCGGCCACCGTCACCGCCGCCGAAGAGCCGAGCCCCAGCTTGCGCCCGTCTTTGTAGAACCCCGAAGAGTCGGCGCGCACCTGGGGGATCGCGCTGAGCGCCGCTTCGTCACCCGCCAGATGGTTCGCCACGGCCTTGCGGGCCTCTTGGATAAAGACGGAGCTTTCCCGAGGCTCCCCTTCGGGCCCACACGTCCAGGCGCGGGCCCGGACGTCGACCGCGACGACCACCGCCGGCGCCCCCTCCAAGACGGCGTACTCACCGCTCAAAAAGAGCTTCCCCGGCGCGCTGGAGAGGTTTGTTTTTGCGTCAGACATCGGCGATCACTTCATAGCCCGCCTTTTCGAGGGCTTTTTTTACCTGCTGCTCGTTCGGACCGGGCAGCACCACGGCGCAACCGCCGCCGCCCCCGCCGGTCAGCTTCGCCCCCAAGGCGCCCGCTTGACGAGCCACCGAGCAGATCTCGTCGAGCGCAAAATTCGAGACGCCGAACCAGGCGAGGTGCTCTTGATTTTCGCTCAGCGCTTCGCCCAAACCCGCTTCATCGCCTCTGCCGACGGCGTCCACCGCCCGCTCGACGAGCTCGTCGATGCGCTTAAGCCGCGCAGATCCCTCTTTGGGCTGCGCGGCGAGGCGAGCCGCGAACGCGGCCACGGTTTCCCGGGTGTCTCCGGGCCGGCCGGAAGAGACCACCAAGAACCCGGGCAACGGGCCGAGCACCCATCGAGGCGCTTGACCTCGCCGAAAAACCACCGGCCGCCCCGACAGCGCCACGGTGGCGTCCAGCCCCGAGGGGTTGCCGTGGAAGACCCGCTCAAAGGCCTGCACGGCTTCGAAGAGCGCGGCCTCGTCCGCTTCGATGCCCAACCGGGAGACCAGGGCCCGGGCCGCCGCCGCGGCAAGAGCTGCCGAAGAGCCGAGCCCGCTGCGCGGCGGCAACTGGGATTCGCCCCCCAAAAAAAGCCCCTCGCACGGGACACCGAGGCTCTGCGCGAGGGACGCGAGCGCCACAGCTGCCAAGCTGCCGTCACCGGCGACGACCTCCAGGTCCCATGGCGCGACGGACAATCCCAAAGGCCCCGGCCGCTCCATGCACTCGAGCTCGATGCCCCTGGAGATGGGGACGGCCAATGCCGACGAACCGTGGACAACGGCGTGCTCGCCCGCGATGATAAGCTTTCCGCAGGCCTTTGCGCGCCCTTCTTTCGCCCCAAGGCTCATCGATCCCGCTCCGTGAGCAGGTGGGCCACGTGGAGCATGAACTCCTTGGCGCCCGGCGCGCCGCGCTCGCGCCTTATCACCTCTGCGAACTGGGAGGCCATCTCGTCGATCCGCTGCTCGCAGGCTCCGCGCGCCCCGGTCTGCTCGATGATCCGCTGAGCGCGCTCGAGTCTCTCCGGGCCGGCCCCCGCGTCGCCCAGGGTCGCTTCGAGGTAGGCTCTTTGCTTCGCGTCTGCCTGAGCCAGAGCGGTCCGGATGACAAAGGTGTGTTTCCCGAGCCGAATATCGGTGCCCACGGGCTTGCCGGTCTGGGCCTCATCTCCAAAGGTGCCCAAGAGGTCGTCCCTGAGCTGAAACGCGATCCCCAAGGGGCGCCCCGCGCGGGCCAGCGCCTCGACCGCCTCATCGCCGGCGCCGCCCAAGACCGCCCCGGCGCTCAGCGGCCCCACGGTGGTGTAGCTCGCGGTCTTGTGGCACGCGATCTCCATGGGATCGGTGTTTTCGAGGAGATCGTGGACCTGACCGAGGATCACGTCCATGTGCATGTCGGCAAAAATGCGCCCCACCCTGCGCTGTACGCTGTCGGGCACCTCGAGACGGGACAAGATGATCTGGTGCAGGGCCGCGGCGCAGTCTCCGGCCAAGATCGCCAGGCCTCGCCCCATGTTGGCGTCGCCGCACGACCGGGCCAGAGCCACGTGAGCCGACGGCCCGCCTCGACGGGTCTCGTCCTCATCCATGATGTCGTCGTGGATGAGGAAGTAGGTCTGGAGCAGCTCCAGCGCCGCCGCGGCGTCCAAAACACAAGCCCGGCCGGGGGCCTCCTCGTCGAAGAGCGCAGCGGCTTCGATGAGCAGGGCCGCGCGGAAACGCTTCCCCCCGCGCAGCGTCATCTCCTCGACCTGGTCATACACCACCGACTGAGCGCGGCTGTCGAACATCGCCGATATCGGCTCGGTGCGCATCTTCTCGAAGAAGCGTTCGAGGTGCTCATGGGTGGCCCGCGCCACGCGGGCCAGGGTTTCATCCGTCATAAAAGCGCTCCCGCTTTGTCAAAGTTGCGAGCTTTTTCGTTCAGAACTGACGTTCCCGATCGGGCCGTAGCTGTCAAGGAGCATTTGCACTGCAAGAGGCATCTCGCGGCGATCCGCGAGGGCGGCGGCCAACGCTTTACCGGTGTACGTGGTCTCTAGCTCGACTCCTCGCTCCGCCGCAACGCGCACCGCCTGGGTTCCCGCCCGGGTGGGGACCGCATACCCTTCCCCGATAAAACGCTCATCGATGATGAAGCGGGTGGTGCGGGGCGTGTTTTCGATGCCGTGTCTCTTGAGCAGGGCCCGGGCGCTCAGCATGAGGGCCTTTATCGAAAGGGCGTTTCCAGACAGGCGGGTCGCCACGCGCACCCCCACGACGGTTGTGTCGACGCCTCGAAAGGCCAGCCCCAAGGTCAGCCCCGCCACCGTCCCTCCGGTGCCCAAAGCCGCGTAGATGCGATCCGGGCGAGGACAGGCGCCTTGTTCGATCTGCTCTGCCAGCTCGATCCCGCACCCTACGTAGCCCAGAACGCCCGAAGGAGAGGTGGCTCCCGGCAAGATGATCTTCGGGCACCCTTGGCCCCTCCCGGCTTTGCCGTCCAGACCGGCGAGACGGCGCCGGAGCGCGGACGCGGCCTGCCGCAGCTGCTGGGCGGGCCTGCCCGCGTGAACGGCGAGGTCCAGATGGCGCTCGACGAGCCTCTGGACCTCATCGTGATGGGCGGTGGGCGGCGATGAGACGAGGAGCGCCGCGCAGAGACGCCCCACCGCATGGGCGTGCAGGGCCGTCGCCAGAACGTGATGGGAACCGTAGGCGCCGAAGGTGATGACCGGCCGCTTGGAGCCGGCCAGGAGCAGCTCGAGCTTGCGGATCTTGTTGCCGCCGTACAAATCGGAGCTCAGATCTTCGCGCTTGATCCACAAAGGGCCGAGCCCGTCCCCGGTCTCGATAGAGTGCACCGGGGTGGGCCAGCTCCCAAGCGAAACCAGCGGCAGGCGCCCCTCGAGCCGCGGCCAGGCCCTAAAAAGCGGGTGGTTTGTCGACGCCGGTTTGCCGTCCCCAGTCAAAACGCCCGGAGGGACAGGCGGCCTTCCTGGAAAAACCGCAATAGCAAGTAGAACCAGCAGGTCCCAACCCCGGCGCCTGCGAGGAGCGTGGACGACAGCATGGAGGTGGAGGCGAACCCCTTGAGCCCCACGTCCCGATGAAACTGATCGTAGGTCCCGAGCAAGGAAACCTTGTCGTACGCGGCGATGAACAAACCGAACAGGCCGAGCCCCATGAAGCACATGAACAAAATCGTCACCCAGTCGGAGCCGCCCTTGGCCGAATAGTATCCGACGAGGTACCCCATGGCCCCCGAGATGGGATAGGCCGCCATGGCCATGATCTCCACCGGCGCGAGCACCTGGGTGGAGTCCACCATGTACATCCACGACCAGTCCGGATAAAAAGCGTAAAAGTAGATCCCGACGGGCAGGAGTATCATCGCTTCGAGAATCATGAGCGCGCTGAAGTACCGGGTGGTGAAGACCGGTCTTTGCAGCGTGCGGATCTGTATCCGCGCCGAAAACGCGACGGAGGCGCCGACGAGCAGGTTGATGACGATGAGCGCCGGAATGGTCACCTCGTACTCCTTAGGTGCAATCTACGGACGTTGTAATGTTATCCCGACCACGCGCATCAGGCAATCACGCTCGCCGCAACATGATGACGAAGCGGGTCCGGCCGGGCTCCCAACAATCCAGTGAAATCTCAGCTCCGGCCCGTTCGCAAAGGCTCTGGCAGATCGCGAGCCCCAGACCGGTCCCCTCACCGGGCTGCTTCGTCGTGAAGAACGGGTCGAAAATCGTCTCTCGATGCTCCTCGGGGATCCCGGGGCCGTCGTCCTCGACCGCCAGTCGTAAGGCGTTCTTCGGCCCGGTGCCGTCGCGAAACTTAAAACTCTGCCTCTGGGCTGCGATTCGAATGCGTCCCCGGCCCTCCATGGCCTGAGCGGCGTTGAGCAAAAGATTGATGAGCAGCTGGGTCAGATCATCGGGGCGCATCGCCACGCAGACGCCCAGCTCGCCGCCGACCTCCAGCTCGATGTCGCCGAAGAGCTTTTGAGCGCGGACCAGCGTCGCGGCCGCCGCGCACACCTTCTCGAGATCGGCCGCCGCCGCTCGGGCGCCGTCCAAGCCCGATCTCGGTCTGGCGTACGTGAGCAGATCGGCGATCGTCCGGTCGATGCGCCGCAGCTCCTTTTTTATGAGCTCGCGATACGCCCGCACCTTGCCCGGATTTCCCTCGGTCTCCAGCGCCTCGAAGAGGCCGAGGACGCCGGTCAGAGGGTTGCCGATCTCGTGAGCCACTCCAGCGGCGAGGGTGCCTATGGACGCGAGCTTGGCGGCCCTGATGAGGCGATCCTGGGCCGCCTCCAGCTCTTGGCGCGAAGCGGCGAGCTGCGCGAGCCTCTCGCTGAGCTCGCGTCGCTGACGGGCGAGCTGATCGGTCATGGCGTTGAACGCCCTGGCCAGGCGGATCAGCTCCGCCGAACCGGCCAGAGGGACCCGCGCGTGGAGATCTCCTCTGGCCACGCGCTCCACGGCCCCGGTCACCCTCTCCACCGGGCGCACCACCAGGCGCGTCACGATGAGCGCCCCGAGGAGAACCGAGACAACCGCTCCGAATATCAAGTAGAATCGCACGAGCCGCCGGGCGGACTCGAGGTGTGAAGCGACCTCTTGGTTTTGTCGTGACGGGCCTTGTGCGTCCTGCGCATAACCCGTGCTGCCGCACTCCGAGTGGCGCATGACAGCCACGTGCATAACCTTCGCGATGGTGACCTCGGTCAGGACGATGAACAGCGCCATCACCGCGGCCAGCCCCACGGCGATGCGCACTCTGAGCCCGATGGCGACGAGGTTGTCCATGGTGCGATTAAGCCTCTGCGAGCTCGAGGTGTCAAATTCGAAAGCCTTCGCGATCGAAAAGTCAAAAAGAACATGAAATACTGGCGTGAGGAGGAACCGCACCGTGCCCGAACTCTCCGTGATGATCAAAGCAACCGCGACGTGCAACTTGAGTTGTCGTTACTGCTACGAAAGCAACCGGCCCGATGGCCGCGGGAGCATCCTCGATACCCCTCGGCTCACAAAGTTCATCGCCCAGGTGATGGATTACGTGGCAGACGTCGGCGCGGTGAGCTTCGGTTGGCAAGGAGGAGAACCGCTCACCCAGGGGCTCGATGCCTTTCGCCGCGTGGTCTCCCGCCAAGCCGCCTGCGCGCACCGGGGCACAGTCATATCCAACGACATCCAGACCAACGGGACCCTCATCGATGACGACTGGGCTGCGCTCTTTGCCGAGTATGCCTTCCTCGTGGGACTGAGCCTCGACGGCCCCGAAGAGATCCACGATTCCATGCGCACGGCGCGCTCAGGGGCGCCCACCTTCGCCTTGGTCCGAGCCGGGCTCGAGCACCTCTTGGCCGCGGGTGTTGACACCAACGCCCTTTGCGTCGTGGGGCCCCACAACGTGGAGCGCGCCGGCGAGCTCTATGAGTTTTTCGCGTCCACCGGGCTCGAGCACCTGCAGGTCATGCCCGCCATGAAGTTCCCGGCAAAAAGACCGGAGGCGCCCGCCGATTTTTGGATAACTCCCGAGCAGTACGGTCGCTTCTTGTGTGAGCTGTTCGACGCTTGGTACGGCCTCTCGGGCGAGCCCAAAATGTCGGTGCAGCCCTTTGACGCCTTTCTACAGTCGTACTTGGGCGCCCCTGCGGGCCTGTGCCTGTTCTCGCACCGCTGCGACGGAGGCCTCGTCGTCGCGGAAGACGGCTTCGTCTACCCGTGCGACTTTCACCAGGCCGCGCCGTTTCGCCTGGGCCGCATCGGCACCGATTCTATCGCCGCCCTCGTCTCGAGCGCCCGATACGTCGACTTCGTCGGTCAAAAGTCCCCGCCCGCGAACCGGTGCAAAGAGTGCCCTTGGTTTCAGCACTGCCGCGGGGGGTGTCCGCGATTTTCAAGGGGCACCGCCCACGGAGCCGATTTCTTCTGCCAGGCCTACCGCAGCCTCTTCGAGCACGCGGACAGGCGCCTGCGCCTCTTGCGCTACCGGTTTCAATCCTCGCTCGGCTGAAAAACATCCAAAAAAGACGCGGCGCCGAGTTTTTTCCATTTTTTCCCCTCGTTCCTCTGCAAAGGCGTTTTTGGCGACTTACTTTTTTGTGCGAATCGTCGAATTAAACCTTGGCCCGAAGCTGTTTTTTTGTAATAGTTTTTCAATCGGACGTAAAAGCTCCCGAAAGTCCGGCAACAAAAGAACAAGAGGGATCATCATGCACACCAAGACCAGCGCGCAGACGAGGCACACGCACGATTCCCTTTCCAGCCCGACCGCCCAAAACGATCCAATATGCAACCCCCAAAACCGCCGGGACAAATCGAACGGCTACGACACACCGCACAACCTCAAGGTGAGTCGTTTCTTGTTGACCGGCCCTGAGTACGGCGAGGTCGCGAGCGTCGTCAGACAAGACGACGAGTGAGGATTCTTTTTGAGTCCGAGCACCCCACCCGCGGTCAGGAGCTGGCCACGGCGACGCTCCAATAGCGCTCCTCGAGCTCTTTGCGCACCCCGGTGAGCGCGGAGTCGTCAACCCGGTTATTCAGCTCCTTGGGATCCGCCTCCAGATCGAACAGCTCCACCGGTTTGCGCTTTTTGTAATGGATCACGAGCTTGTAGCGCTCGTCTCGAACCATCCCGAACCCGTGATTCTCCGCCACCACGTGATCTTTGTGCTTCTGAGCATCTTCGGCCGAGGCGCCGCGTTCAATCTTTTCGAGCAGGGGCTCGCCGTGACCGGCCACTTCGTCCAGGCCAGCGATGGCGCCGATGGTGGCGGTGACGTCCAGCTGATCGGTCAACCCGTCGCAGCGCCAGCCCTCCACGCCGCCGGGAGGACGGATGATGCAGGGGATGTGAACGGACTGCTCGAAAAAAACCGTCTTGTTGAGCAGCTGGTGATCGCCGAGCATCTCTCCGTGATCCGAACCGAAGACGACCCAGGTGTTTTCAGACAAGCCTGCCTCGTCGAGGGCGTCGAGAATGCGGCCCACGGCCTCATCGATGACGGATATCTTCCCGAAATAGCTCACCTGGAGAAGCGCCTTTTGCTCCGGTGAGAGCCCTGTGATGTTCTGGAACTTGATCGACTGGCGCACCAGGCCGTTCAAGGGCGTGGATGGTGCCTCGACCACGCCCTTGGGCATGCGGGGGTCCGCGGGATCGTACAGCGCGCGATACGCCGAGGGCGCGTCGAACGGGTCGTGCGGCCCCGGGAGGCAGACCTGAAGATAAAAGGGTCTCTTGAGGCCTTGTTCCTTGAGCCACCCGGCGGCGAGCTCCGCGGTGTACAGATCCAGATGATCCTCCGTTTCGAGGTCCCAAGGCGCGCTGTCTGGCGGCGGAAGATCCCAGGGACGCTCCCGAAACGGACCCGCATAAGCGTGCACGTACGACTTGTATCTCCTGTACTTGCTCCTTTGCCCCTTTGCGGTCTGCTTTTTGAGGAAGTCGTTGTAGCTGGTTCGGATCTTGGCGCTCTGTCCCGGCCCGGTCAGCTCGTGGATGCTCTCGAAGCCGAAGTTCCCAAGGATGCACCGGTACTGGTCGATGTCTCCAATCCCCTCGTGAAGATGGGTCTTGCCGATCACCGCCGTGTGGTAGCCGACCTCGTCCCTCATGCGCCGCACATGGGTCGCGGTGCCCTGATCGGGTACGGCAAAGTTATGCCAGACCCCGTGCTCGCGAGGGTACAACCCGGTCATCATGGACGCGCGGCCGGGCCGGCACAAAGGCGCGTTGGAATAACACCGGCCGAAAGTCACCCCCCGACCGGCGAGCGCGTCCAGCCGCGGAGTCTTTATGACGGGATGCCCCACCGCCCCGAGGCAATCCCCGCGGAACTGGTCGGCAAAAATGTAGACGATATTCGGGCCCCCACGGCCCGCGGGGGCCGCGCTCGGCTCTTCCCGCCGCTTCCCTCCCGCGGCCTCACCACCTTTTTCGCCCCCGCATCCAAGGCCCCCCGCTGCGCCCAAGCCGAGCGCCGCGGCACCTTTTAAAAAACCACGGCGACTCGCAAACATGGAGTTCTTCTCTTTCATGAGCTCCTCATCCCCGGCTCGTCGATTCGAGCGCGGGCTCCTCGCCGAGTCTAGCGTGAAGCCGCGGCTATTTCATCTCAATTCGAATCGCTTTGCGACGCCCCTGGACACACACCGGATTGACCCAAAGCGCTGTGACCACGTATTGTAGGCTCGATGAAACGATTTGCCGATTTCAAACACGTCAAGGCTCTGGGTCCGCACCCGCGGGTCGTGACCATCGGCAACTTCGACGGGGTCCACCTGGGGCATCGAGCTGTCATCTCTGCCGCCCGGGCCCAGGCCGACGCCTGCGGCCTCGAGCTGGCGGTGCTCACCTTCGATCCGCACCCGGCGGATCTGCTCGAGCCGCACCAGCAGCGGATGCGGCTCGTCACCGCGGACCGCAAGGCCGAGCTGCTCTTAGAGTGCGGCGTGGACCTGTTGTTGGTCCAAAATTTCGACGGCCCCTTCTCTGAGCTGTCCGCCCGGCAGTTCGCCTCTCGGGTCCTGCGCGACGCCCTGGGGGCGCAAAAGGTCTATGTGGGTGAGAATTTCCGCTTCGGTCGCGGGCGCGAGGCCGGCATCGAGGAGCTCGATGACTTCGGCGCGCGCTGCGGTTTCACGGTGGAGGGCCAAGAGATCATCGAAAACAGAGGCGACCACATCTCCTCCTCCCGCATCCGCGCCTTGCTCCTCAAAGGAGAGGTAGGGACGGCCGCAGAGCTCTTAGGCCGCCCCCACGAAGTCACAGGCAGGATCGCTCACGGCCACCACAAGGGCCGCGAGCTCGGCTTCCCCACAGCCAACCTCAAAGACATCGAGGTCCTCTGCCCCGGCCCGGGCATCTACGCGGCGCGGTGCCGGGTCGCCCAGAAACTCTACGACGCGGCCGCCTACGTGGGCAACCGGCCCACCCTGGGGCACGGTTTTGCCGTGGAAGCCCACCTGATGGATTGCGACGAGGACCTGTACGGGCAGCAGGCGGTCTTGTATTTTCTCGAGAGGATCCGCGGCGAGCTCAAATTTGCAGATGAGGCCCGGCTCGTCGCCCAGATGCGAACCGACGTGGCAAGGGCCCGGCGCTTGTTGGAGGAAAAACGTGGCTGATAGCTCCGATGATGACCGCATCTTCGCCACCGCGGCCATGGCTGAGATATTCCTGTCGCAGAACCTGCTCGAGCAGGCGCGCCGCGTCGTGGACGAGCTCGACGCGACCGACTCCCGAAACCCGCGCATCCCCGAGCTGAGGCGGCGCATCGACGAGGTCGCCCAGCGCTCGGGGCACGACACCGTGGCGCTCGAGCCCATCGGCCGAGACAGCATCTCGCTGGAGCTGTGCGAGGGCGCCTTGAGGGTCTATTGGGAGCTCACAGAAAAGGGGCTCGAGCTGGCCCGCCACACGGCGAGGTACTCGGGGGGGCCCATCGTGCGCCTCTTCACCGCCGCCGTGGGCCCCCGCGGTGTGAGAACCGGCATCAGGGACCACGAGATGGACAAGCTCTGCGCGCGCAGGGATTTCTTCGGGATGCCGCGGCCGGCCACCCACGTGGCCGCGGTCGGCTTCTTGGCCAACACAGGCGAGTTCGTGCCCATGGCCCAATCCGAGGTGCTCAAGGTGAGCGAATGCGACTGAGGATGCCCCGCCCGGACCGCGAATTCCACATCGTGCTGGTCAACCCGGAGATCCCCCAAAACACGGGCAACATCGCGCGCCTGTGCGCCGCGACCGGCTCGGCGCTCCACTTGGTGGGCCATTTAGGTTTCTCCATCGACGAAAAGGCGGTTCGCCGGGCCGGGCTCGACTACT
This sequence comes from Deltaproteobacteria bacterium, assembly GCA_011389755.1. GTDB lineage: Bacteria > Myxococcota_A > Polyangia > JAAYKL01 > JAAYKL01 > JAABTR01. The sequence goes on from JAABTR010000077.1 coordinate 12,534, forward strand.
GGCCCCTCGTCCGTGTGTCCCACCACGACACCTTCGAGCAGTGCCTCGGCTCGATATCGAGCGCGAACCCCACCCCGCTTTTTTTCTCGGCTAAAAGGCCCCGCTGCTACCTGGAGGCGCCTTTCGAACCAGGAGCCGTCTTGGTCTTTGGTTCTGAGAGCGCCGGTCTGCCCGCCGAGCTGCTGGACGCTCACTCGGGCAGCGTGTTTGGAATACCCACCATCGAAAGCACCGTCCGATCCTTGAACCTCGCCAACAGCGCATCCATCGTACTTTACGAGGCGCTGCGCCGAACAGGCGCGCTGGACGACGCGAGGCTGTCTGAATGACAAGAGCGGGTCCGTGGGCGCTGGTGCTCTGCCTCGGCGTGACCGCCTCGTGCGGCGGCGCAAACCGGGAACCCACCGTGCTCGTCGAGACCGAGCAGCGCCCAGGCGAAGGCCCTCGGCAGCTCATCGAGGACCGCATCAGCGCCGATGAGCGCAAGGCCGCCGACGTCCTCAGGCTGTCCATCGGCAGCGGTGACGCGCGCGTCGCCGGGTGGGCCGCGGTCCACGCTCTTCGGCTCGGCATCGAGGTCGAGCCAGAGGCCGCTTTTGCCGCCTTGGTCAAAGCGACCCGCGCGCCCGACCCCTTACTCAGGGCGCTCGCGTGGCGGTGGCTCGCCGCGGCGCCGGTGTCCGTGCCGCTGCCCCCCCCTTCGGGTTCAAGGCAGGGCGAACCCGGCCCTGCCACGGCCGAAGAGATCGTCTTTGCCGCCCTCGCGAGCGCCTCCCGAGGCGAAGGCACCCCTTTGGCCGAGCTGGGCACGAGCACCGCCGCGTGCGCCCAGAAGGTCGTCCCCAAGAAGGCGACCCAGCGAAGGGTGGAGCAGCTGCTCACCTCAGCCCAGCCCTACGCCGGCCTTGAGCTGGCGCTGGTGATGGCTTTTGTCCAAGCCGACCGCGGCTGCCATGTGGAGGTCGCAGCCCAGGGCGAGCGCCGAGCCACCTCCCGCAGGCTCTTGTCCGAGGTCATCGGTGTCATGGGGATCCCCCTCGAGGCTCCACCGGTAAATCCAAAGAGTCCCGTCAATCTGCCCAGAGACAACCTGGTGGGAAGGCTCACCAACCCGCTGACGGCAAGCGGCAGAGGCGTCGCGATCTCCGCCGCGGTCACCGCCGAGGAGCCCGAGCTTCGGGCCATGGCCCTCGACGCGTTGTGCATTTTGGCCCTCGAGCCCGTGGCCGGTGATTTCGGGGCCGCCGCCGCCGCGCTCCACGCTCCTTCCCCCCCTGTCGCCGTGGCTGGCGCGCGCACCTTTTTGCTCCTCGTCACCCGGGCGCGCGGCCTGCCCGGGACCTGAACCGGCGCCGCGCGATCACAAGCCGACGGCGGGCTCGGTGTCCTCGCCCAGGAGACACTGGCGCGCCTGGCTCACGGTGTAGAAGGAGCCAGTCACGAGGACGACGCCGTCACCGGCCAAGCCGCGCGCCTCTTCCACGGCGCGGTCCATCGACTGGCAGCACAGCTCGCCGGGCGCGCACAGCTCCTCGGGGGGCCGGGCCCTGTCGAGCTTCGGTGCGACGTGAAAAACCGTGCCGACGCGAGGCCGGAGCGCCTCCAACATGGCCTCGGCTGGCTTGCCTCGCAGCGCGCCGAAGATGCACGCGGCCGGCGCGATCTCCGCCTCTTCGAGAGCATCAATGAGGGCCAAGGTGGCCTCGAGGTTGTGGGCGCCGTCGAGGACAAACGCCCCTTTTTGGGGGTGGGCCACCTTCTCGAAGCGTCCGGGAAGAACGACCTGAGCGAGCTTCTCCAGCAGATCGGACCGGCTGACCTGCCACCCCGCCCGGCCCAACTCATCGAGGGCTTCGCACGCCAGCGCCAGGTTGTCCCGCTGGTGGCGCCCCGGCCAGGGGGCTGCGAGGGCGGGGTCTGGATGAAAATCGCGACCGAGCTGCCGCATCCGGCCGCGGCGAGCTCGAGCGCACCCCTCGACCACCTCTTGGGCCGGCTCGGGGAGCCGCCCCACCAAAAAAGGCCTGTCCGGCCGCGCCACCGCAGCCTTCTCCGCAGCGATCGCCTCCAGGGTGTCGCCGAGGTAGTCGGTGTGGTCCCAGCCTACCGAAGTGAGAATCGACAGCCCCGGATCGCAGATGGAGGTCGCGTCCAGGCGCCCCCCCAGCCCCACCTCCATGACGGCGATCTCCACGCCCTGCCTGCAAAACACCAAGGCGGCGGTCAAAGTCGCCACCTCGAAGAAGGTCAAGGACAAGCCGGGGTTGTCTCCCGACAGCTGCAAAACCCGCCCCAGCTCTTCGTCGGCGACCTGTTCGTCTATCTCCTGCCCACCTATGCGGATGCGCTCGGTGAAGCGGTGCAGGTGCGGGGAGGTGTAAAGCCCGGTCCGAACCCCTGCGCTGACCAGGCCATAAGACAAGAGGGTGGAAACGGTGCCCTTGCCGTTGGTCCCGGCGACCTGCACGCTGAAGAATGTCCGCTCGGGGTGGCCCAGCAGGTTCGCCGCGGCGGCCACTCGCTCCAGCCCCAACGCGATGCCCTTGGGAGCGAGCGCGTAGATCCGATTGAGCTTTTCGTCGAAGCTTTTGAGGCCGATACGCCGCGCTGCCCTCACTTGTATTGCTCCTTGAGTTTCAAAAGACCGAGCACCTCGCTGAGCTCCTCGGGGCTATCGATGCTCCAGGCGCCTTCGCTCTCTTTGACCGCGCCCGCTCTTATGAGGCGCGACATCACCTCCTTGACCTCGGCGGGCTCCAGGCCCACCTGTTCGGTCATGGCTTCGTAGTCAGCGTCGAGGACCACCGGCCCTTTTCGCTGGCCTCTGTGCAACGAAGAGAGCCTCTTGAGGTTTTCGATGACCCGCTCGCTCGCGCCCCGATGAACGAGCACCGCGATCAGGGAGTCGGCCACTTGCAGCCTGCGAGCCAGCTTGCGGATGAGTCGCAGCGCGATCTCGGTGTTGTGGACGATCATCTCTTCGAGAACGCGCCCGCCGACCACCACCAGCTCGGCGTCCTTCGAGACGACCGCCGTGGCGGTGCGGGGCTGCCCGGTCAAAAGCGACATCTCCCCGATGAACTCCCCCGGGCCTAAAACCGCCAAGGTCTTGGAAGAGGAATCTTCGCCTACGAAAATCCGAACCTCCCCCGAACGCACCACGAACATCTCGGTGCCGAGCTCCCCCTCGGTAAAAAGCCTCTCCCCCGCCCTCGCCGAACGCCCGTACTTTGAAAAAAGCGGATCTGCCATTTGCTCCAGTCCTTTCCCACCTCTTCGAGGCGACGCCACGCCTTGCTTGAATAGCATCGTCTTTGAATTATTGCGAAACAGCTCGCCCGACGAGCGCTTTTGTTTCTATCAAAAAAAAGATGACATTTCACTTTTCGGCGGACCTCAACAATCGCCCTTTCTCCCGTTTTCACCGGGGTCGAGGCCCGGCGCACGGCGTGGCCTCAGCTGATCAAACGGCGCCCGGTCGATTTTGTTATCGTCTCGAAAAGAAAACGATTTTCTTGACTACATACGAAAACAGAGTTTAGGATCTCAGCACGTTAGTCGTTCATCGATTTTGCATGGGACGAAGGAGGATCCCTTGTCCAACAAAACTATATTGTTCGCCGACGACTCCGCGACCATGCGGGCTCTGATGGAGAAAACCTTCGCGGCCGAGCCGATCGACGTTGTCACTGTACCCAGCGGCGAAGCGGCCATCGGGAAGGCCCGAGAGCTCCGGCCCACCGTCATCATTGTGGATGCGGGCATGGCAGGTGTGTCCGGCTACGATGTCTGCCAAGCGATCCGCGAAGATGCCGACCTCAGCTACACCCCTGTCATCATCACGGCGGGCGTCTCGAACCCGTACGACGAAGCCAAAGGTCGCCAAGTCCGCGTCACCGAATATGTCAAAAAGCCTTTCGACACGACGCAGATCATCGACAAAGTCAACCAACTCGTCGACAAACTAGAGCCCGATTTCCGAGAGCCATCGCTGTCATCAACGCGGCCCACCCCTGCTGGGGGCGTGCCCGCCGCGACCCCTCAGCCCGCACCCTCGAAAGAGGCCCCACAGCCGATGCGGCCCCGGGGCTTCGAACCATCACCGCGCGAGGCGTTTCAGCCCCCGAGCCGTGTCCAACCGCGAGCAGACGGGGGGCCGGTCCAGAAGCCCGGAGCCGATCCGATATCTTCCTTGCGCGCAGACACGCTGGCAGAGATGTCCCAGTTCGACGACCGCGGTGAGCCCATCTCCTTGCAGCAAAGGGACGACGCCATCGACCTGGACGGACCGACGCTCGAGTCGTCGGTGCCCACCGATGAGCCCCTCGAACTGACCCGACCGGCCAAGGACACACTGAGCCGACCGGCCAAGGACACAAGGCAGCCTGAGAAGGTGCCCAGCGAGACCAAGCCCAAGGCAAAACCCAGCCGGCCCGTGTCCTCCGCGGAGCTCCGGATCTCTAAGGCGGCTCAAGACGTCGCCGCCGGGGTCCCGAGCCTCACTCCCGAGCAGGCCGACGCGATTCGCGCGCTCACCGCCGAGGTGATCGAGCGGGTGGTGTGGGAGGTGGTCCCCGATCTCGCCGAAACGATCATCAAGGAGAAGATCGAAGCGCTTCTCGAGGAGTAGATTCTAAAAAATGCTGGACATTCAACGCATCCGTAACGAAACGGACGCGGTCAAGCGCGGTCTCGAAACCACCGGCGCCGACCCGTCCCTTATCGACAGGGTTTTGGACCTTGACGCCCGCAGACGGGATCTGCAAAAGCGAGGCGACACCCTGCGCGCCGAGCTCAACGCGAAATCGAAGTCCATCGGCCGCGAAAAAGATCCTGAAAAACGCGCGGAGCTCATCGAGGAGGTCGGAAAAGTCAAAACCGAGCTCAAGCAGACCTCTTCGGTCGCTCCCCAGGTGGAGCAGGACCTCGAAGAGCTCATGCTCTCGATCCCCAACGTCCCGTTGGCAGAGGTCCCCGTGGGACCCGACGACTCCGCCAACGTCGTGGTGGGCGAATTCGGCGCCAAACCCGAGCCCCCCTTCGAGCCGCGTCCACACTGGGAGATCATGAACGATCTCGGCATGATCGACTTCGAGCGGGGCCAGAAGATATCCGGCTCCCGGTTCTACGTCCTCAAAGGAGACGGCGCCAGACTTCAGCGGGCCCTCATCACCTGGATGCTCGACACCCACACGCGGGAGCACGGCTACGAAGAGGTCTATCCGCCCTGTATGGTTCGACAGGACTGCCTGGTGGGCACGGGCAACCTGCCCAAGTTCGGAGAAAACCTCTACCGCGACATCGAAGAAGATCATTGGTGGATCCCCACCGCCGAGGTCCCGGTCACCAATCTCTACAGAGAAGAGATCCTCGATCACGGGATCTTGCCCATCAAGCACGTGGCCTACACCCCTTGCTTTCGGCGAGAGAAAATGAGCCACGGCAAGGACACCCGGGGCATCAAGCGCGGGCATCAGTTCGACAAGGTCGAGATGGTGCACTTCGTGCGGCCCGAGAAAAGCCGGGCCGCCTTGGAGGAGCTGACAGACCACGCCATGGAGATCCCGAGAAGGCTCGGCCTGCCCTATCGGAAGCTCCAGATGTGCACCGGTGACCTGTCGTTCGTCTCCTGCATGAAGTACGATATCGAGCTGTGGGCCCCGGGGTGCAAAGAATGGCTCGAAGTCTCCTCCTGCAGCCTGTTCGGCGACTTCCAAGCCCGGCGCGCCCGGATCCGCTTCAAGGACGAAGAGGGGAAAAACCGCTTTATCCACACCCTCAACGGATCGGGGCTCGCCCTACCGCGGGTTGTGATCGCCTTGGTCGAGAGCTACCAACAGGCCGACGGCTCCATACTCCTGCCCGAAGTGTTGCGCCCCTACATGGGGGGGCAAGAGACCATCTCCAAGAAGTGAACAGGCGCCGGGCTCATAGCCGGGACAAGGCCCTTCACCCAAAGATTGTCAGGATATCGCCTTCGACCTCGTCCTCGGATTTGGAATGGGCCAATGCGAGCTCGGCGACGAGGAGCGAGCGGGCGGTGTCGAGCAGACGTCTTTCGCCGAACGAGAGGTCCTTGTCTCCCTTGAGGCGGTAGAGATCTCTGAGCACCTTGGCCACCTCCCTGGGCGACCCGCTCTTGAGCATCTCCATGTATTCCCGGTAGCGACGATTCCAAGGCTGGGTTTTGACCGCCACCTCTTCGGACTTGAGGATCCCGATAACCTCCTCGGCTTCCTGCTCGTCGATGATGGCGCGAAGACCCGCCGCCGAGGCGGTTTCCACCGGGACCATGATCTTCATGCCGTTTTCGATGATCTTGAGCGTGTAGAATGATCGTTCCTTGCCGCCGATCTTGCGCGACTTGATGTCGGTGATTTCGCCGACACCATGCGCTGGATAGACCGCCTTGTCCCCTACGCTAAAAGCCCCATGGGTCTCCATGGTCACCTGTCCCATTTGACCGCTGAAAGAGCGGATAACACAACTGTTGATCTTTAGACAAAAAAAGAACCAACTAGGTTTTTATCACAACAGCACGTACTGGGTCAATGTTCGGCAAGCGGTAGTTTTTCCCAGAGGCCACAATGCTTCGGGCACGGGGAGAAGAGAAGCGAGGCTGAGCGGGGCCGCAGGGTCAATCGCACAGCGACGGCCCCTTTTTATTATCGGGCCATTTTTTTTCGACAAACCTCGAGACGCCGACGCGCCTGCGGGGCTGCTTGAGACTCGGGAGCCAAAACCAAAAAACGCTCGTAGTGCTGCGCCGCCTCTCCGAAGGCTCCCCGTCGCGCCAGAGCGTTGGCGAGCAGGATGTGCGCCGTCGGATGCTCCGGGTTCATGTCGATGGCTTTTTTGTACGCGGCCTCGGCGGCCTCGTCTCGCTCGATCTCGGCGAGCAGCAGCCCCGCAGACGCCACGAGGTCCGCCGAGCCTTCTGATGATGCCACGGCCCTTTCGAGCGCTTCGGCGGCTCGGCTCTTCTCGCCTCGCGCGATAAAAATCTCCGCTGTCCTCATGAGCAGCGAGGGATCGCCCGGCGCAATTTCGAGTCCGCGGCCGTAATGTTCGAGCGCTTTTTTCGGGTCACCTTGTCGGACCGCCACATCTCCCATGCCGAGCCAGACATCGGGATCCGTGGGATCCAGGTGGGCGGCCTTTTGGTATTGATCGAGCGCTTCGTCGAGCTGACCCGAAGATTCGAGGGCCAATGCGTAGTTGAAATGGGAATCCGCCCGCTCGGGCTGTGTCTCGAGCACTTTTCGCAGGTGCTCTTCGGCCTGGGCGGCCCGTCCCAGGTCAACCAGCAAAAGCCCCAGGTTCACCCGCGCTTCGATGAGCCCTGGTTCGAGCTTCACCGCCTCTTCGTAGGACCCGAGCGCGGCTTCGAGCCGACCGGCGTGCTTTCGGGCCAGGCCCAGGTAGTAGTGGAGCCTCGCTTCACCGGGCTTTTTTGAAATGAGCTGCTCGAAGAGCCGCGCCGCCTCATCGAAACGCCCCGCTTCGATGAGCGCCTCCCCCCGCTCCACAGTGGGGGTCTCCTCGCCCGACGAGCTCTTCGCCTGAGCCCCGCCGCATCCGGCGAGCCCAAAGATCAAAGCCGCGCAAAATAGCGCTTTGAAACGATCGAGTCGGCTGTTCATTGTGTCCCTTTCGCGCATTTGCCGGTCCGCTTCGAGCGAACCCGCGGTTACTTCACTGTTCGATTCATGACATGCGGCATACGCAATTTCTCTGGGCCAAGTTATGATCTGGGCAAATCACACCCCGAGCCAGACGCGGCCGTCAAGAAAAAGGCGCCCGCAGTCACAAGAAGTAGCAAGGAGAAATCATGAGCTTCGAAACCATCAAGTACGAAATCGAAGGCGGGATAGCAACCATCACGATCAACCGCCCCGAGGTCCTCAACGCGCTCAATCTCCAAGTCCTGCGTGACATCATTGGGGCCGTCGGCGAAGCCCGCCTCGCCGAAGACGTCAAGGTCGTCATTTTGACCGGCGAAGGACGGTCTTTCGTGGCCGGCGCTGACATCGCGCAGATGAAGAATTTCAGCGCCACCGAGGCCCTCGAATTTGCCGATCTGGGGCACGAAGTGATGAGACAGTTCGAGACCCTCCCCAAACCCGTCATCGCCGCGGTAAACGGCTTCGCCCTCGGCGGCGGCACCGAGATAGCGCTCGGATGCGATTTCATCTATGCCTCGTCGAAAGCCAAGTTCGGGCAGCCAGAGGTCAACCTGGGGATCATCCCGGGTTTCGGCGGCACCCAGCGCCTGGCGCGCAGCGTCGGCGCCAACGTCGCCCGCGAGCTGATTTTCACCGGCAGTGTCATCGACGCCGCCCAGGCCAAGCGCATCGGACTCGTCTGCGAGGTCTTCGAGCCCGAGGCGCTGATGGAGAAGGTCCGCGAGAAGGCGAACCTACTACAATCCGTGGGCCCTCTTGCCATCGCCGCGGCCAAGAGGGCGATGGACAAGGGCATGGACATGGCGCTGGACGCCGCGTGCGAGCTCGAAAAACAGACGTTCGTGGCCCTTTTTGGGACCGAAGACCAAAAAGAGGGAATGACGGCGTTCGTCGAAAAGCGCAAACCGAGCTTTAAAACCAAGTAATTCCTCTGCCTGTCTCAAATTCGCCGTTGTGCAACCGCCGCTCGATGTCTATTGTTCCAGTAAGTTGGCCACAAATTTTTTTGGATGAAAAGCGCATCTTTTCTTTTGTCTGAACGGCTGTTCATGTTAAAAAGCCGGTGGCCTCAAAAAAGACGCGGGTGACTCATGAATAGACCGGCCGCACAAAAACGGGCTCCATCAGCAAAGCCAACCGTATCGAGACGAAGTCGGCGGGTGTCCATCCGGCTCTCCAAAGAGCTTTCCGGTCCCAAGCCGCGGGTTCTTTTGGTGGACGATGATGATCAAATGCGCAGGTCTTTGAGCCGGCTTCTGCTGAGCGAGTGCGAAGTCCATACGGCGAGAGATGCGCGCCAGGCTGCTGCCATGCTGGGGATCGGCCGCTTCGACGCGGTCGTGACTGACTACGACATGCCGGGAGAAAACGGCGTCTGGCTGCTCGAGAGGGTCCAGCAAGGGTGCCCGCGCACCAAGAGGATCCTCGTCTCCGGAAGCGATCCTGCCGAGCTGAAGGCCCACCTATCCACCTCGGCGGTGGAATTTTTCTTCCCGAAGCCCGCCGACAAAAACGCCATCCTCTCGTCCCTTTACGGCTGATCTCGCGGCAACCTTCGCCCGTCGCGGCGCTCTTTCCCCTTCGCATGACTGGGATCATGGCCGAAACCCGAAGCTTATGAACATGCTAAAAAAACATTTCAAACATGTGGTTCATCGATTTTTACTTTCGATGGCGTCCGCGACCTCGCCCGGGCGCCTCAGTCGTAGGGAGGTTTGGGTATGAAGTTCGATCTCACTGAAGAGCAAATCATGGTCCGTGACACCGCGCGCGACTTCGCCGTCAGGGAGCTGGATCCCATCGCCGCGAAGCTCGACGAAGAAGCCGAGTTCCCAAAAGAAAAGGTCCAGATGCTCGCAGAGCTGGGGCTTATGGGGGTGGCGATCCCCGAAGAATACGGCGGCGGAGACATGGACTACGTCTCCTACGTTTTGGCCATGGAGGAGATCTCCCGCGCCTGCGCCGGGACCGGCGTCATCATGAGCGTCAACAACTCCCTCGTGTGCGATCCCCTGGTCAAGTTCGGCACCGAAGAGCAAAAGAGAGTTTTTCTCAAGCCGCTGGCTTCCGGTGAAAAGCTCGGCTGCTTCGGCCTGACCGAGCCGGCAGCCGGCTCGGATGTCTCGGCCATGAAAACCAACGCCGTGCTGGACAAAGACGAGTGGGTCCTAAACGGCGAGAAAAACTTCATCACCAACGGCCCCAATGCCCAAACGGCAATCATCTTCGCCTACACCGACAAGGAAAAACGGCACCGCGGAATCTCCGCGTTCATCGTCCCCATGGACACCCCCGGCATCAGCGCAGGCCCCAAGGAAAAGAAGCTCGGCATCCGCGCTTCGCATTCGAGCTCGATTTTCATGGAAGACGCGCGGATCCCCAAAACAAACATCCTCGGTGAACAGGGCCAGGGGTTCAAGATCGCCATGGCGACTCTGGACGCCGGCCGCATCGGCATCGCAGCCCAGGCTCTGGGCATCGGCCGGGCCGCCCTCGAAGAGGCGGTCGCTTTCGCCAAGGAGCGGCAGGCTTTCGGCAAGTCGGTGGCGTCCTTGCAGGCGATACAGTTCAAGCTCGCCGATATGGCGACGCGTCTCGAAGCCGCGCGGCTTTTGACCTTCGAGGCCGCCTACCTCAAAGATACCGGTCAGAAGTTCGGCCGAGCCTCGGCCATGGCCAAGGTCTTCGCCTCCGAGGCGGCCAGCTTTGTCGCCACCAACGCCCTGCAGATCCACGGCGGCTACGGCTACATCACCGAGTACGGGGCCGAGAGGCACTTCCGCGACGCGCGGATCACCGAGATCTACGAAGGGACCTCTGAGATCCAGCGGGTGGTCATCGCGGCCGATGTCTTGAAGAACTCCTAAGAACATTGGGCCCCCGTCATCGCACGCCGGAGAATCGCCGGCTGAGCGGGGGACAAATTTTCCCACGCGCCTCGTCTTTCGTGTCAAAATGTCAACAAAACATATCTGCGGCAATGACAAACACCGTTGTCGCAGGGACTTACAATATGGTTTGGATCTTGCTAAATAAGGCCGCATGATGCGAACAGCACTTACTGAAGAGGGCCGGATGATGCGAACATCGCTTACAATCATTGCATTCGCCGGGTTCTACCTGCTCGGCTGGGGCGCGTCCGCCCAGACGGTGGATTTTTCCGTCAGCGGGCGCAAAGACAACACCTTTGGAACAGGCTTCCAGCCCGCAGACCAGGGCGCTTTCAGCGAGCCTGGCGCCGAGTGGAAGTTCAACAAAAGAGACTGCCTGGAGAATGTTTGGTTCAAGGTTCAGATCACCTTCAGCGATGGCAGCGAACCTCCCGAGAAAAAGTACTTCGTTTTCGGTACCAGCTGCAGCGCTGGCGACGGTGCGGCTTGCGACGATACCCTGGTCGAAGCCACCTCGCCCAAGACATTCAAGATAAGGGACCTCGTCGAAGAGTGC
>JAABTR010000433.1 GCA_011389755.1 Deltaproteobacteria bacterium
CGGTTTCGAAGAGCACCTTGAGGTCGTAGGTGCCGGCCTGGAGCTTTTTCACGCCGAGGTGGACGAGCTGTAAGTCTTGCGGGTCGCCTCCTTTAGGGACGGTGACGCTGGGCATGCCGTCGAGATCGAGGCGGAGCTGCTTCCCCGATGAGGTTGCGCTGGCCCGCGCCGTGAAACGGTAGGTCCCACATCCGAGCTCGACCTCCTGGTATTTGATCCACTCGCCGGCCTGGGTCCACCCCACGAACCATCCCGAGCCGTCGTCCAGAGCGCCGATGTCGAGATCGCCGTCTCGGTACTGGTCGCCTGAATTTCCGTCAGTTAAATCCTCGTAGCTATCAGCACCTTCGGCTTGGAAACGCAAGGTCTCTGGCTCGGGGTCGGCGTAGCGCCGGACGATGTTGATGTACTGTGAGGGATACCGCCAGTCGTCGCTGCGGTAAAAGCCGGCGCTCTCGGCCATGTCTGTCCAGCCTTCCAGGAGAATGAATTTGGCGTCCGTGCCTGCCGCCAGAGCATCGTTTAGGGTTGCGCCGTCCCGGCGGGTCACTTCTCGGCACGATTCCCCACACCCCGGCTCGTTGGGGCTATCCCGAAACGACGGCGCGATGGCTCCCCAGCGCTCCCCGTTGTACTCCCTGTAAGTGTAGACACTCTCCTTGTCGTCGGACACCGGCTTGAACCACCCGTGTAGGCCCTCGGCGTGATCGGTGGTGATCGTGCTGTCCACGTCGAACCAGGTCCTGTCCAGGACAAAAGTGGGCTCGAGCTCGTATCTGGCTTTGAACTGCTCCTTGAGCCAGGTCAGTAAGGCGGAGGCGTTGCCCTGCTGGTTGGAAAAGAACGCGTCTGCGAGGATCCACGACGCGATCACCGGCTTGCCGTCCATGAGATACCACCAATCCTGGGGCACGGTGTCGAACCAGATCTTGATGTTCCTATCCCAAAAGTACTCCCAGCTGTCCCTGTCGGACAGGTCCATTTTGGTGCCATCGGGCAGGCCTTCCACATATTGTAAGGCTTTGTTGTAGGCGCCGGTGTCGTCCCACATCCCGAAGCGCAGCACGTCTTCGGCCCCGGCTCGCCTGACCGCGGCTACGAGGTTTTCGAGGATCCGCGGGCACAAATCCCCCGATCCCTTTGTCCCTGAGGCGAGATCCCAGCAGCCCCTGCCGTGCATCATCACCACGTCCACGCGCGCCAGGAGCAGCTCGTCCACGAGGTAATTCCAGTATTCCGCTTTGTCGCGGTCGATGATTTTGTAGATCGGGAGCTCGTAGTGCACATCGGGCCAGTCTTCCCGTCCTCGCCAGTTGTAGGCGGTGATGGGGGCGATGATGGCGCCACTCGTGTCGGGGCGGATGAGAACGGTGTCCGACGGCAGCACCTCGTCGGTTTCCTCGCACGTGCCCTCGGGCACCCCGCAGCCGCAATTTCCAGGCGCGGTCTTGGTGGGGTCATCCGGGCATGCGTCGATGGCGGTGTCCTGTTCCTCTTCCGTGCCTGTTTCGGTATCCCCATTTGTGTCGCTACCGAAATCCGTATCATCTTGGCCGGTGCCCTGAGCCTCCCCGGCAGGAGAATCGCCTCGGCACGAGGAGACCAAAAGCGAAGCCGCGATAAGCGAGGTGAAGAGATTTTTTGACATCGAGCCGCTCCTTGTTCTTGCCAGAAGAAGTTTGAAAGCCAGTTGCGTCGAAAAATATATCACGTGATGATGATTGTGCTCGCAGGTCACTCTGAGGGACTATTGATGCGGCTTCCCGCGATCGGTGTCCACGAATGTCTGTCGACTAAATACTTTTTATAAAGGCAGTGTTCGATTGAGTCGAAGGACTCAGAGGTGAAATGGGGTGGGGTGAGCGAGTGCCTACCAGCGGTCTCTTCCGCCGCCGTAACCGCCACCGCCGCCGCCGCCGCCGCCGCGATTGTCGCGCCTTTTCTCCTGGGCTTCGTTAACGGTGATCTCGCGACCGTCAAGAGTTGCACCATTCATCTCGTTGATTGCGGTGGTGGCAGCGTCTGTATCATCAAAGGTCACAAAACCGAAGCCGCGGGAGCGACCAGATTCGCGATCGGTGATGACTTTGGCTTCCGTGATCTCACCGAAACGGGAAAATGCACTGTGCAGCTCGGCGTCGTTTGTGTTCCATGACAGGCTTCCTACGAACAACTTCTTCATTTTACTCTCCATGGGCTTTCAGCCCGATTCACATGTCGGCCGATTGCCGATGTCTTGAGCTAACATTATTGAGAGACTCAGGCAACCATTTTTTTAAGTTTTTTTTAAAAGACTTGTTAGACGGTCGATTTTCGAGATTCATTATGCTGATGGTGCCTGCGGGACTCGTCTCAGGAGCGCTCTGCCGGCAATCCAGTTGATATGTAAAAGTTCTTTGTATGAGGGGACTTTAACGTCGACAGGTATTTTTCTTATGCGCTGATCTTTTTTATCGAAAGGTGTTGGTGTCCTGGAAGTAAACAGCAGATTTTTGAGGTTTTTTGGCAGCGACAGCAGTATCGTTTCGCTTGTAGACGTAATGTCCCATTCGGTGAGGATATCATTGATCTCTTCGAAAAATCGGACGCTGTTTTGAAGCCTGATTCGCGAGCCTAGCCTCGATTTACCTTTAGAAGCCAGGTGCTTGATTTGAGCTTTGCCCTGCTTTTTGCGAACCATGTACTTTTTTATAACCCTATGGTTTTTTAGTTCTTTTGTCTCGTATTGCCCCAGCGCCGCGGCCCCCGCTTGGATGAGTATGATCGCGTAGGAGAGCGTCAATGAATCGATTTGGCTGAGGATGTCGGTTATATCGCCACTTAAAATTTTGGGAAAAACCAGAGGGAAGCGAAGCTCGCTGGTCGTGCCTTGTTGCCCTGTGAAAATTATCGACTGTTTTGCTTCATCAAAGCGATGCGGAGCCCCCCGGGCTCGCAGGGAGCTCAACAGATCGATAGTTTCAGCTATCGTTAGCCGCTCCTCGTTCATAAAAAGTGTTCCTCGGCGTTATCTGTGACTGTCTGTAGTTTCCGGAGGGCCGCTTCGTCGTCGATCAGACTCACCGGATAGACATTCATTGAAGCATCGAAATAAGGGGTCTGCTCGTAGAACCACGCCCGGATCGCCTCTGGATCGGCCGCGAACTCGGGCGAAGCGCTCTTCTTCTGCTCGAAGCGCTTCTTGAGGTGGGGATCTTTTGTGAGCATTTCTCTGGCGATCTTCTCGACGACGTAGCTCTCTGCGTACTCCACCCTTTGGAAAATTGAGTTGAACGAGCCCCAGTGCACGAAGGAGTCCGGGCCCATGGGCTCGAGGGCGTGTCCGATGAGCCGCGCTGTGCGTTGGGCCGTATCCACAATCGCCGATCCCTTTGGGAGAAGGCGGGTCTCCTCGATGGGGATCGCGTCGAAATCGCACAGGTGTCGTCCCTCGTACGGTAGAGAATTCCAGGGGCGCTCGGCCTTCCATTCGATGTCTTCGAAACGGTAGGACCTCACCTTGAGCTCAACCGGTTTCTCTAAGCGCGCGACCTTCACGCCGTGGAGCTCGAGGACCTCGATGATATCCTGCCACTCGGGTGGGATTACGTATGCCTCGGGGAGCTCTGCGGTCACCGCCGGCACGACTTCGTCGTAGTAGGGGATTTTGAACGAAGTGGGTGTGCTCGAGTACCGGTACCAGTCACCTCCTGAGATGTCGCTCTTGACCACATCGTACTCGACCCCCAAGAACTCCACCGTTTTGGCCTTGCTGGTCCCTTTGAATTTCAAAGACAGGCCCTGTCTCCGAAATTGCCTGGACGCGGCAAACTCGTCAGCTTTCTCGATGGCTCCTTGAAGGGTCTTCCGGTTCTCGGCCACGTGCCGAAGGGTCTCGAGGAGCATTCGGTATGTGCTGTCCACGCGCACCGCATAGGGTTTGAGCATGTGCGCCTCGATGAGCAGGCCAGGTCTGTTCTGCACCGCGGTGTATCCGTGGGAGTACCGGGGGGATGTTGCGCCGGTCAAGAGTCCGCTCTTGGGATCGTGCCACGTCTTGAACGAGACGTAAGGGTGGAGCTTATAATCGGCATGCTCCATCTCGATGACCACGTCGTCCATCAAGGTGTTGACGTACCTGGTCAGCCCGGGGTCCATGTTGCCGTGAGATTCCACTGAGTAAGTGATATCGTACTGGTAGTCGGCACCATCGGTGGAGTGGATGTCTACGAAGAACTCGGGGAGCCACTTTCCGTAAAGGGCGAGCCACGCGCGCATCTCCACCGTGTCTGCCTTGAGGAAGTCCCGGTTGAGGTTCAGGTTGCGCGAGGTGGCGCGCCAACCCATCTCTACTGGACCGTTTTGGTTGATGCGGTTGTAAGGGCCGAATCGCTCGTGGCCATCCACGTTGAAAATAGGAATGAACAGCACGGACACGTGCTCGAGCAGCTCCTCGTATTTCTGGTCCCTGCTCAAATCCCGCACCAGCATGAGCCCCGCGTCTTTTCCCGCCGCCTCTCCGGCGTGCAGGCAGCCCTCTATGAGGACGATTGCACGTCCCGCGGCCCGTATCTTCTCGGGTTCGGTCAGGCCGTCCTCGTCGACGATGACGAGGGGCAAGAGCCGTCTTCTCGGGCTCGTACCAAAGCTTTGGAAGGTCACCTTTGGGGAAGCCGAAGCCAAGTCTCTCACATAGGCGATGGTCTCATCGTACCGTGGGGTGGCCATTTTGCCTGAGCGCTCGTAGGGTGTCCTGAGGTCGATGTTGTTCGAAGAGGCTCCATCACTTTGAACACCGTGATTTTTATCTGCCTGGGGTCGAACAGGCCTGGGTTTTGCCTGTCCACACGAGGCCAAAAGCGCGACGACGACCACACCGAGGCCCCATTTGACAGTGGTGGAGCGGCAGAGTCGGCGGCGCACAAGATATTTCAAAAGCATGATCGGCTCCTTGGTGTGTCGCTGACCACAATACGCGACTCTTGCAGTGAACAGAGCCCAAAATCTGCTGGGGCTGCGGATCCCAGTGAAAACCATGGCCTTGAGCCAAACCTCGTTACCACACGGAGCGAAGCTCCCGGTCGCAAATCAGCGAGGAGCGATGCGAATCACGTCCCCCAAGGTGCTCTGCCAGTAGACGCCGCCATCGCCGATGTTGCTGGCCATCTGGAGGGTGTCGCGAAAGATGGTGGCACCAATTTTCTTTTGCCGCAGGACCTCGCCGGTGTAGGCATCCACCGTGGTGAAGTCGTCGCCAGTTGATTAGTGTTTCCAGCGCTTAGAATTTACGAAAACGGACTTCTTGTTGAACGCCGAGAAAGAATGGGCAACAATGTCAGCCCTCGATACCTTGAGAATAAGGAGAAGAACTCAATATGGCTGGAACCAAAAGAACCAAATCGGGGCGAACTGCGGCGGTTTATGTGGCCGCATGGGCTCTGCCTGGGTTGTTTTTCGCAGGATGCGGCACCACCACCACCGAGCGCTTGAATCTGCCCAAACTCGAGACCGTTGAGCA
>JAABTR010000434.1 GCA_011389755.1 Deltaproteobacteria bacterium
GTTGAGCACGTGGAGCTGCCCAAGTACCTGGGCACTTGGTACGAGATCGCGCGGTATCCCCACAGCTTTCAAGAGGGATGCGTCGCCACCACCGCGACCTACGAGCTGCGCGATGACGGACAGATAAGCGTCGTCAACCGTTGCCGGAAGGACTCCCTGGACGGCGCGCGGGATTCGGCCGAGGGAAGGGCGCGGGTGGTGGAGCCCAGCACCAATGCCAAGTTGGAAGTGACGTTCTTTTGGCCTTTTTGGGGCGACTACTGGATCATCGATCTCGACGAGGAGTACCAGTGGGTCGTGGTGGGTCACCCGAGCCGGGACTACCTGTGGATCCTCAGCCGCACGCCGAAAATGGACGACGCCACCTACTCGGCGATCCTCGAGCGTATCAAGGAACAGGGTTACCCCCTCGACCGGTTGTTGGAGACGCCCCAGCCTGACGACGCGCCGCCCATGCCGGTCCCGCCGGCGGGAAGATGAGAGCGTCTTTTGACGACTTAGTGACGGCAGTGACGGCAGTGACGGCAGTGACGGCCGCGGCAGTCGAGGTCCTCGATGGTGTCGATCATGATGTCGGCGATCGCATCGTGGCCGGCGTCGGAGGGATGAATGCAGTCCCAGTGGACGCCATTGATGGATGAAGCGGAGACGTCGGCAAACGCAATTTTGTATCCGTCGTCCGCATATTCTGCGGCAACGCGGGCGAGCATGACGTTGACACCCTCGAGAGTGTCGGTATCGGCATTCAATATGTGGCCGATTTGGTCAGCACGTGTCGCGACGCTGTAGCCGCCGTTGGCTTCCATGGCGTTCGTCGAGTAGAAGTGGTGCATGGCGCCGGTCGGCTCGGTTTGGCTGGGAAGACCTTCGCAGGTAAAGGGAACCGGGAAGGGCTGCGACACGTGCCCTGGGGTGGTGTTTCCGTGGGCAATGGCGTTGGGGAAAGAGCGAAGAACGATGATGGAGCCCTTGGGCATGTTATCGATGATGGTGTCGAGGGTGATCCTGAGGTTCGCTTCGACACCGGCGACGATGTTGGAGATGACCCAGTCGCACGTTAGCGCGTCGTAGTGTGGCGAATTCATGTTGCAAGCCAGGTGGCCCCCGATCGCTTCCTCGGGAAGAACGTCGGGGAAGAGCATGAAGCCCAAAAGGTCGTTGCCGCCGCTGGCGATTTCGATGACGGTTCTTTTGTGCTCTTGAAGAAACTCAACCGCTTCTTCGAGCTGGAACTCATTGATTTCAGCGGAGGTCGCGCCGCCGATAGCGGTGTTGAGGTGCTCCATGCGCTTGTTGCCGTGTTGGTCCAGCAAATACTCGAACACGGCGTCCGTGTATCCGAACCCGGGGTTCTCATTGGTCCTGGGAATGCCGCCGTCATCGTTGCCCTCGGCGCCGTATCCATAGGTGTAGGAGGCGCCTATGGCCAAGTAGCCGGGGACTTTTTTGTTCTTTTTGTCGCAGGCGGATGCGTCGATGGCGCTGGAGAGAACAAACGCCGAGGCAAGGATACAAGTGTTGTACAGTTTCCAATTCATTTCTAATCTCCTTAAAAAAAATATGGGAGGCGAAATATCAGGCGTTATTGCCATCGATTCCGCCTCGCTTCCCACCCAATTCCCCCTCGGGAACGGTAAGATTGAAAACTAGTTGGAGATTATGGAAAGATCAATCTTTTTATTATGTTTTTGGGTGGCTGTAATGTGACGGTGTTGCTGTAATGTGGGGCATGCGGATCGGCGCCCGGTGAATTTGCGAATCGACTCGATTTTGCTCGAAGGGTCGACCAGGTTTTGTCTGTGCTTCCTTTTCTCAATCGTCTTCATCAGGTCAGAGGAACACCACCCTAAAAAGACAATCATATCTCAGAGCGTACGCAACGAACTCCGGAGAGAGAGCGACAGTCTTTGCCGATTTCGCCTGATCCGAATCCGCAAGTCCACCCAGCGTCGCAGTTCGATGATAACTGATCAATAGACCAATACCAGTCGCTGTTTGAACCAAAAAGTGAGCTGCATTTGGCGCTGTTAGAGCAGTTGCTGCAAAGCCAAAATTCACTGTTTTCAATTCCCGTAGCTGTATGGCAATCGCCGAGCAGATCCATGAAATCCTCTTTTTGGGGTAAACGCCAATCAGTGTGGCCCCCTAAAGACAAGTTCTCGCAATAATTGATGGCCTCTTTCCAGCCGAGTTCGCCTGCTGGTTTTGGATATTGCCAACACAGATCGGCGTCTTTGTCGAGCCTGCCGTGGTTGTCGGCGCAATTCAATCCATCGAAGGTGTCTACACCCGCGTCGACCTCGCATGGCTCATAGGCCTGCATTTCAACGCAGTGGACGCCTTCTTCAGTTTCTATGTATTCCCACTCAGGTACAATGCAAGAACTCCCAAAGATCCAGATGTCACCTTCTTTTGACTTTGCGCAGAACATGGCATCGTCGCCGCAACCGGCGTCTCTAAAACTGCGAGGGCGGCACCCCACCGGCTCGAACCTTTCTCGGCATTTTCGTTCTTTGTCGACTTTGCTCGCAGACAAAAGGTCGCATTCGTCTCGTGTGCGACATCCTTCCACGGTCTCCGTCCAACACGACAATGTCTGACAAAGCGGGTGTCCGCTGCTCGGACATTCGGGGTCGTCTGTTGCCTCGGAAAAACTATCCGGAAGCTTCGCTCCGCCGCTAAACAGCCAGCAGTAGCCGTCGGCGTCTTTGACCGCAACTTCGATGTCGCCTC
>JAABTR010000435.1 GCA_011389755.1 Deltaproteobacteria bacterium
CCCACCCTATTTTGCTCAGACATAAGTTCAACCCCCGGCGCGGACTTTTGCGGCCGAATCGCCCATGCGCGAGGCCTCGGTCATCGATGACGCGGCGGCGCTGCGGTTGACGCGGCAGGGGAATTTTTGCGAAGGTAAGAGGTGATGAGTCGTTGGACGATAACAATACAGTGCCGCCGGGCCGTCGCGGTTTTTGCCCTCGCATCCCTTGCCGCGCTTAGCTGTGGTGGCGAAAAAAAGAGCCCGGCGCAAAAGAGCGAGCCACAGACCGTGGAGCCCGCCCCTAAAGAGGCCGCGCCGGTGCTCGATGAGCACACGGGGAAGCTGGTCTTCAAAGGCCCCAGCCGAAAGGACGCCCTCGAGCGGGCCCGTTTCGTTAAACCCTTCGAAAGCGGCGGCGAAGTCGAGAACGACCCGTCCTTGATAGCCTACGCCTACCGGTTCAACTCCCGGATATTCAACTCGGCGGCGGCCTCTGCGGCCACCTTGGGGATCTTCCGCAGGGGAACATGGCTGCCTGTGGCCCGGGATGTGACCGGGCCGGGGTGTGAGGGCGGGCGCTGGTACGCCCTCGATGCCGAGGGTTATGTGTGCAGCTCGGACGGGGTGGTCATCTCCGAAAAGCCGCCCCAAGACGCGGCTACGAGCAGAGCTCCGCGCCTGGACGGCGCCTTGCCGTACGAGTACGCCCAGATCAAAGAGCCCGGAGCACCCCGGCTTTACCGCGTTCCCAAAGAAAACGAGCTTTTGCGACTCAACAAGGCCCGCGAAACTGGCAAGGCCTGGCCCGAGGTGCTCGACAAGCAGATGATCGGCGACTACTTCGTGGCCAAGGACAAGGTGGTGGAGTCGTCCAAGGAGCGGCTGTGGCGGACCGTGTTCGGCCGGTACGTCTTCGAAAGAGACCTGGAGCCGATGCCGCTGCCTCCCATGGTGGGCTCAAAGCTCGACGAGGGCGACGCGCTGCCGCTGGCGTTCGTCTACAAAAAACAGGCCCCTTTGTACAAAATCCTCGACGGCGGCCTGTCTCACGTGGGGGTCGCCCAGAAGCACGTTCGTTTTTTCGTCGACAACATTTTTGAAGAAGGGGGCAGGCGTTTTGTCGCTCGCAAAGACGGACTCGCGGTGCCGCGGGACGACGTCAGGCTGGCGCGGCGCATACCCAGGCCCGACCGCGTCCCCGAGGGGCAAAAATGGATCCACGTGGACCTGAGCGAACAGACCCTGGTGGCCTACGAACCCTCCGCCCCGGTCTACGCGACCGTGGTCTCCAGCGGCAAGCCGGGCTACGACACCCCCCGCGGCACGTTTAGGATCCGCAAAAAGTTCCTCTCCATCACCATGAACGGCCACGACCCCAAAGAAGGCACCTACGACGTGGGAGAGGTGCCGTGGACCATGTACTACTTCAAGAGCTACGCGCTGCACGGTGCTTACTGGCACAACGACTTCGGGGTCACCCGCAGTCACGGCTGCACCAATATCGCTCCGGCAGACGCCAAGTGGCTCTTCTACTGGACCTCTCCCAAGCTCCCCAAGGGCTGGCACGGCGTCCGCCTGGCCGAGGGGACCTACGTCCACCTGACGCGAAGCGCCGGTTGAGCCGGCCCTGCTTTGCCGCTTACTGAATGAGCATCACATCTTCGCCCGGCGACTCGAACGGGTGCTGGTAGTCCGTGTCGACCTGAGCGGGAAACCAGTCGTTAGGAGTCGGGTCTGTGTCCCAGAAATCCGTGTCCGGTAAGGGCCCCCCGGACGCGACGCCCGCCGGGCCCCAATCATCGCCGTGTGCCGGCCGGTCCGGAGGCTGGGACTCGAGGAACTCGCCGTCGGTATCTTCGCCCCATGGCTCATCTTCCATGGTGCAGCCCGACAACAAGAACGCCAAGGAAGTCAGCACTATCAAAGTGGGTCTCATGATCTTCCTCCTTTGCGAGCACGATGTATTTATTACACCGACGCTTTGATTTTTATTAAAGCTGGCCCGAGGCGTCTTGCGCCGGGATATCGCGCTGTCAATCGCTGTTATTTCTCGACTGGCGTTCCTTTTGTGAATTTTATATCGGGTTTAAATTGTTCGCCCCTCTGTATAAAGTTAACATCCCGCTTTGGAAATGCAAGTTGCTGGTCACACATGGTGTGAAATGTGGCGAGATGTGGTTCTGGCGATTGATTCGATGGAAAATATGGATAGATTTCTTAGTTAGGAGGGGGTTATGACACAGAACATCGCACATATCGTTGAAGAGCAAGTCGCGCGCTGGCGAACAGAGCAAAATGCTTTATCAGACAGGTCGGCCGGACCGGAGTTTCCCCGCCCTGTCATCGCCATCTCTCGGATGCTGGGCGCCGGAGCGGCGACCATCGCCCACGGGGTGGCCAAGAGACTGAGGTGTCAAATCGTCGGATACACGATCGTCAATGAGATCGCCAAGCGCAGCGATGTGCGCGAAGAGCTCGTGGAGGCACTGGATGAGCGATCGCGCTCCCAGATAAAGGCCTGGATAGACAGCGTGCTCCACGGTCAGCTCTTCGACGAGGGGGACTACCACCACTACCTGCTCACGACGGTTCGATCGCTGACGCGCATGGGATCGGTGGTGGTGCTCGGGCGCGGCGCCACCTTCTTGCCCCGCGACCGGCCGCGGCTGGACGTGCGCGTCGTCGCGCCCATGGAGGATAGGATCACGCGCCTGGTCAGACGAGACGAGCTGACGCGGGAGCAAGCCTACGAGGCGATCAAACGCAGCGACACAGAGCGGACCCGGTTCGTGAAGAAGCTCTTTGGCCGCGGCTGGGACGACCCCCTCGAGTACGACCTGGTGGTCAACACGGGCAGCATCGACCTGGAGTCGGCGGTCAGCCTCGTGGAAGGGGCCTGGCTCAGACAGGTGACTCGATCGGAGTCCCCAAGGAGCTCTTTGACCGTGGAGCCCGAGACCGACGGCAGGTGGGTGGGAGACTGACAGCGCGAACCCCTAGCGGCGCCTTGAACGATAGACTTCGATGCGCTCGAGGGCCGAGCGAGCTTTTGCGGCGGTTACCGCGTCCGGCGCGTAATCGAAGACCGATAACAGATGCTGGTAGGCCGGGGCGGTTTGTCCCCGCTCGAGAGCGGTCAGTCCGAGCTGCAGATAGATGGGGGCCAGATCGTCTCGCCGCGGATTCGCCGAGAGGTAGCGTCTCAGAAGCCGCGACGCGCTCACCCCGTAACCGCTGCGCTCGAGCCAAGACGACAGGAGCGCGACCTCATCCGGGGCCATCCCCGCGATGTCGGGGGGCGAGGCGGCGGCGTAGGCTCTCAGGATCGCCGCGGAGTCACCGCCGCGAAGGGCCAAGCGAAGGCGCTCGGCGGGGTTTGGAGGGGGCGGTGCGCCCGCGGGTTCGTCGGGCTTTGCGGCGTGGGGTTTTTTGTCGAAGGGGCGCCG
This sequence comes from Deltaproteobacteria bacterium, assembly GCA_011389755.1. Classification (GTDB taxonomy): domain Bacteria; phylum Myxococcota_A; class Polyangia; order JAAYKL01; family JAAYKL01; genus JAABTR01. The sequence continues at coordinate 3,429 of JAABTR010000435.1, forward strand.
GAGGCTCCAGCAGCAGCGTTCGCCGGTCCAAGCCACGGCGAGACCGGCGATGAACCCTCCCAAGTGGGCGCCGTAAGCCACGCCCGACTCGGTTGCGAACATAAAAGGCAAGAGGTTGTCGATGAGGACGTAGGCTCCGAGGACCCATCGGGCCGGGATGAGGAACACGTCCAAGATGATGGGGAACAAGACCACGAAGACCTTGACCTTGTTGCGCGGAAACAAAAGAAAATACAGCCCCAAGACCCCGGATATGGCGCCGGACGCTCCCACGAGAGGGATCATGGAGTCCCCGGCAAACAGGGCGAAGAAGAGCGTGGCACCTACGCCGCAGCCGAGGTAGGTCAGAAGATACAGCACCCGCCCGAGCCGGTGTTCTACGTTGTCGCCGTAAATCCACAAAAAGAGCATGTTTCCCGCGAGGTGTAACAGGCCGCCGTGGAGGAACATCGAGGCGAAGAGATCGGTCAGCTCGGGAGCCGCGGGCTTGTATCCATAGGCGAAAACGACCACGTCGTAGGCGCGCATGTTCGCGACGAGTTCGCCGAGCGACGCGTGTGGAGGCAAAAAGGGCCTCAGGTGCTCGATGTACTCGCCGAAACCAGGGGCGCTGGGGTCCACGGCCGCGACAGACAGAGGCAAGGTGATGACGAGGTAGACGATGACGTTGAGGGCGATGAGCGCCCAATTGACAAAAGGGGTGAAGCCGCGAGGGTTGGGTGTGTCTCCGATGGGTATAAACACGTCGTCGTTTCCCGGTTAGAAAAATCTATTTTAATAGGCGCTGCCCAGTGCAACGGGGTCAATACCAAAAAAAGCGGCACAAGAGCACCCTCCTCGTGAGCAAAAAAACGTTTCGTTTCTTGCTCGACTTGAGGATATCCGACGGTACGTTTCGTAGACTAGATTCAAAGGGCGCACCGCGCTTCTTTCGCGCTATCCTCATCGGTGGAGGCGAGGCAACGTCGTGATGATTCGGTTTTTAGGTCGGTTTTCTTTGCGGATATCAAACTCATGCGCGCGATATTCGGTCCGAGTGGTGCTGCTCGGAGCGCTTGTCACCATGTCTTGGGCGTGCTCGAAAGAGGCCCCTGTCACCAAGGGGCCCCGGATCGAGGAGAAGACGCTCCCACAGGAGGCTCTCAGACCGTCTGATTGTCCCGATCGCTCTTTTGCGACTTACCCGCTGGGCGGGGTCTCTAAAAAAATGCAGACCGCCGCGTATTGGATCGAGCGACTGCCCAAAACGCAGCCGGCAGCCGTGCTGATGTCTCCAGCTCTAATCCGCGCCCACAACGCCGCTCTGGTCGAGATGGGCGCTCGGCCCGAGATCGTGGATTTGGCTCGCCGCGTGCCTCGAGAAGACGCTGCGACCACTTTGTCGGACCGGTGCGGCTATGTCCTCGAGCGTCTGGACAGCGGTGAGTACCGGATCGCGGATCCGGCGGCGCGAGAAAACTTGAAACGAGCGGGGGCTCGGTTTCGGTACGATCCTAAGGTTCGTGTGGCGCTCGAGGATATCTCCATACGGTGCGCTCCGTTCGCCGGGGCCACCACCTCCACGGCCGGCGACGCGCGCTTCGACCGGAACTGCTGCAGCGTGGCGCGGGCGGGCGAGCCGGTGGAGGTGATAGGAGATGCGGGCGGCGGGTGGAGCTTGGCCCGGACCGGATACGCCATCGGGTTTGTCCCTGCCGACGCGCCTCTGTCGCCGCCCCTGGGTGAGAAAGATCGCCTCCGGTGGCTCGAGGGCGACTCGGTGGTGCTGGTCGAAGATGGGGTCTTTGGCCGTGGCGACAGCGCGGTGACCATCGCGGCGGGCGGCAAGCTTCCCCTTTGCGGCAAGAAGAAAGTCTGCGTGGCCCACAAAGGCGGTGTGCACCTCTGGCCGATTCCGGAGAAGATCTCCAGGCCCCTGCCGCGCCCCTTGACCCGCCGCGCTTTTTTGGAGGAAGCGTTTCGGTACATCGGCTTTCCCTATGGGTGGGGCGGGCAAAACGGCGGACGCGACTGTTCGAGGTTGGTGCTCGATGTGATGCGGACCTTTGGGCTCGAGCTGCCACGGGTGAGCGCGGCCCAGAGCGAATCCGGTCTCTACACCGTCGAGATTCCCGCTGAAGCGACAAAGCCCGAGAGGCTGGGGCTCTTGGACGCGGCCCACGAGCGGGGCATCACCCTCATACATTTTCCCGGTCACATCATGATCTACCTGGGAAGGGATGACAGGGGCGTGCCCCGGGCCCTCCACTCCTTTGCCGAGTACCTGGTCCCGTGCGGCACGAGCGGGAAAGACACCCTCGTCGAGACCGACGGCACCGCCGTGACCGGCTTGGATCTTGGCGAGAAGACGGCCCGCGGGTCTTTCTTGGGGAGGATGACCCGGCTCGCCGTCTTCGGCCGGCCTCCCGGATACGAGCTCGAAGCTTTCGCGAAGCTCCGGCCCGCGGCCTCTTGGAAGGGCGAGCTCCCCAAGCGCTGCGACGATAGCCTGGATATCGCCCTGTTTCGTTCGCCTTACCGTCCCATCGCGCAGCAGCCCGTGCGCGTCATCGCGGTGAGCGACGATGACTTGAGGCCCGCGCGGCTTTGGCTGCGAGATCCCGACGGCGAGCTCCACGCGCCCCAGACGCATCACTTGGGGGTGGGGCCCCACGCCCAGTGGGTGGAGCTCAAAAAGCCCGCGCCGGGGATGTGGCACGTGGTCCTCGCCGACGGCGAACGCGTCCTGGCTTGTGAGCCGATGGGTGTCTGGCGCTTCGCGCCCAAGCCCGCCCCCGAGCCTCAACCAGAAGCCCAGCGGGACACCTCCTCGGAATTGAAAGACGCACCGGTGTTATCCGCTGATGTGGAGACGCCGTCGCCGATAGACGAGCTCCTCGAAAGCGAAGAAGAGCAGCCGGGCCTTGTGGCCTGGGAGGCCCGGATCGCTTGGGAGCGGGACACGGAGAACTTTTTCGCCGCTTTCGTGGAGCAGCTTTTTTTGGAGCCAGCAGACGAAAACAAGACCTGGCGGTCCCTCGACGAGCTCCTCGACGACCGGAGCGCGAACCTCTTGCACAATCACCTGGGGCAAAACGAGGACGACGAGCTCGGCCTCGTCCCCGACTGCGCGGACCTGCCGTTTTATCTGCGGGCGTATTTCGCCTACAAGCTGAAGCTCCCCTTTGCTTTTCGCAGGTGCTCCAGAGGCCGCGAAGACCGCCCGCCCGCGTGCGGCGGGATTGTCACAAACGAAGACCAGGTGCCCGGCACCACCGAAGAGCTCGAGGCGGTGGAGCGATTCATGACCTGGGTGGTCAAATCCGGGGTCCACGCTGCCACGGGGCGCACGGAGCCCCGCGCTGAAGCGGCCGATCTCTATCCTGTGCCGCTCAATCGCCGCGCTCTGCCTCCCGGGACGGTGTTCGTCGACCCATACGGGCACGTCATCGTGGTGGCGAGATGGGTTCCCCAGGGGCTGGGAACGATGGGGAAGCTCCTCGGCGCGGACGCGCAGCCCGACGGGACCGTGGGGCGCCGGCGTTTTTGGCGGGGCAGCTTCTTGTTCGAGCCCGAGACGAAGGTTTACGGGGCGGGCTTCAAGGCGTTCCGCCCCATCGTCCGCGAAGAGAATAAAATCGCTCGAAGGAGCGCTCGCGAGGAGCCCCGGGGCGACGAGGAGCTCATGGGCGAGGAGGCGAAGGTCGAAGAGCCCGAAAAGCCCCCGCTCGTGCCCCTTGACCGCAAAGAGATCAATAAGATGAGCCGCGACTTCCCCGGTTGGAGTCTCGAGCAGTACCGGCTCGGGAAAGACGGGTTCTACGACGCGATGGACGCGCTCATCTATCCGCGGGGGCTCAGCCCGGTGCTAAAGATGAAGCAGCTCGTCAGCGCCCTCGAAGAGCAGGTGAAGAGGCGAGTGGTGTCGGTGGACAACGGGGTCCGCGCCGTATCCAAGGCAGCGGCCCCCATCGAAATGCCTGATGAGGCGGAGATCTTTCAGACCGCCGGGCCTTGGGAGAACTTTTCGACGCCGTCGCGGGATATGCGGCTGCTCATCGCCATCGACACGGTCCGCAACGTGGTGGCAGACCTGCGCCGCTCCCCGGGTCGCTTTGGCGTCTCTTCCCAAGACGTGGATCAGGCCGCTTTGGCGCTCGAGAGGGCGCTGAAGGGGGAGCTGTCGGCGCGGAAGTTTGCGTACGTGCGCAGCAACGGGGAGCGTCTCGAGCTGAGTCTCTTGGACGTGGTGGACAGAGCCCAGAGTTTCGAGATGGCGTACAACCCCAACGACTGCGTCGAGGTGCGCTGGGGTGCGCCGAAGGACTCCGAGGAGCTGGCGAGCTGCGACAAAAGGGCCCCTGAGGACCAGCTTGAGAAGATGGCGCGGTATCGCCCCTGGTTCGCGAGACGCTCCCGGCCCGCGGGGGACTAAAGCTTTTGGATGCCTTTGGATGCGTCGCCCCGGGAAAAGCGTTAGTAAGTTACAAGGTGGCACGAGACAGAACAAACGAGTGGGGAAGCCGATGAGATACCGCTTCTGGGATATGGATCACACAATCATCGACAACGACTGTGATGTGTCGTGGAAGAGATTCCTCGTAGGCCGAGGGATCGCGCGGGAGGACGCCCTTCGTACGGCGGAGCGTTTTTGGGAAGCCTACGCCCGAGATGAGCTGGACGAGACCGAGTTTTTGGCCTTTCAGCTCGCGGAGATCGCCGAGCTCACCGAGCCCGAAGCGCGGGAGCTGGCGGTCGAGCACTTCGTACGCCTCGTGGCGCCCACGCTCTACCCACAGGCGCGGCGCATGCTGGAGACTCA
>JAABTR010000436.1 GCA_011389755.1 Deltaproteobacteria bacterium
ATAACAAGGTGTCTGTGACCATGGACTTGTATGTCATGTCCCAATGCCCCTACGGCGTCCAGGCCCTCGACCAAATCATTCCAGCGGTGGCGGAGCTCGACGGAGCCGTCGACTTGAATATCGAATATATCGGCCGTAAAGAAGGAGACAATCTGGAGTCCATGCACGGCCAATCCGAGGTGGACGGCAACCTCTTGCAGATCTGCGCCTCCGAGCTCGCGCCCGACAAACGCGACGATTTCATATTGTGCATGAATAAAAACTGGCGCGAAATCCCCAAAGGTTGGGAGGCGTGCGCCGACACAGCCGGGATCGACAAAAAAGCGCTCGGCGCTTGCAAAGACGGCGAACAGGGGAAAAAACTCCTCGCGGCTTCTTTCGAGAAATCCGAAAAAGACGGCGTCCAAGGCAGCCCCTCCATCCGGCTAAACGGCAAAGACTACGCCGGTCGACGGGTCGGCGAAGGCCTCCTGCGTGGGATCTGCAAGACCTTCGACGAAGGCAAAGCCCCTAAAAAGTGCTCGAGCTTGCCCGCGCCGCCCAAAGTTCAGATCATCGCCCTGGGCGACGAGCGCTGCAAAGACCAAGGATGCGCCGTGGATCCCATCATCAAAAACCTCGAGCAGCTCTTCGAGGGGTTGGAAGCCACCCGTCTGGATTGGAAGGAAGACGAAGCCAAGAAGATCTACAAAGAAGCCGGCCTCAAAGCCCTCCCCGCCGTCTTGTTCGATGACAGCGTCGAAAAGGACGTAGAAGCCTTCAAACGGATGAGCCGCTGGCTGGAGACCGCCGGAAGCTACCGCTCTTTGCGCCTGGGCGCCCAGCACGACCCCGAGGCCGAGATCTGCGACAACGGCGTGGACGACACCGGCGACGGCGTGGTGGACTGCGCCGAAGAGAGCTGCAAGCAGACCATGGCCTGCCGCGCCGAAAAGAAAAATAGCCTCGATGTCTTCGTCATGAGCCAGTGCCCCTACGGCGTCATGGGGCTCGACGCCATGAAGGATGTCCTGGACGCGTTCGGTAACGAGCTGGACTTTGAGATCCATTACATCGCCGGCGAGCGACCGGACGGCGGATTCGACGCGCTCCACGGACCCCCCGAGGTCGCCGAGAACATCCGTCAGCTATGCGCCATCAAGCATTATCCCAAAGACAACAAATTCATGGACTACATCTGGTGTCGCAACAAAAACATCCGCAGCGACGAATGGAAGTCGTGCACCGGTGACAACGGCATCGCGACGAAGGTGATCGACAAGTGCCAAAGCGGTGCTGAAGGCAAAAAGCTGCTCTCCGAAGACATCAAGCTGGCCGAGACCCTGAAAATCGGCGGCAGCCCCACGTGGCTCGCCAACAACCGCAACACCTTCAAGGGAGTTTCGGCTGCGGCGATTGCGCAAAACATCTGCACGCACAACCCCGAAATGGCCGGCTGCAAAAAAGAGATCAAGGACGCGCCGGCAGCGGCCCCCCAAGGCAGCTGCGGCGGCTGACGCTCCGTTTACGCGTCGTCGAGATAGCGGACCAGCTCATCCAGGGCAACCTCTCGCCCGAGATTGTAGTCGATGATATGTCGCAGGTGGGTCAGAGTATCGACATCGATCCCTCTTAAAACGAGGTCTATGGCAAAACCGCGGGGATCAACGCGCACGACCCGGCCCTTCACGTGGAGGACCAGCGCAGCTCCGTTGCCGGACAACGCCAAGTGGATCTCCACATGAAGGCCCTCGGAGATCTCTGCCGGCGACACGACAAACAGACCCTTGAGGCTCAAGTTCTCCACCTGCCCCCGAATCTCCCGGCCGTCTTCGGTGCGAACCATGGCGCTGGTTTGATAATCGACACGCGAAAACCTTCGTTTATCCATATTTTCTCCGATGTCCCACAAGTCCGAGTCACACACCTCGGAACCATAACACTAAACCTTCGCCGCTCAAGGCTGCCCCACTCGGCATGACCATTGCATCTCTTTTCGCAAAATCCGACGACGCAGAGAAAAGGATTTAAAAAAAGAGATACACGAAAGGGAGGTTCACGATGCCCCGACGAGAATTAAAAAACTGCTGCGCTTGCCCCGCCATTGCGCTCGTCACTTTCGACGATCGCCCCTTGTGTCTTTCGTGCTTGCTCGAACAGCTCGCCGAGGAGAAGGACCCCAGCGTGCTCGGGCGCATCCGCCCTTTGAGACGACTCATCACCGATGGACAGGGCCTGTGGTTTCAAGGCGCCGCCTGAGCGCACTTCTATCAAATCCCCACCGTTGACAACCTGCTCACCGTGCATAATGTTTTAGCGCGTTTGACAACACAGGAGCGCCTTAAAAATAATCCGGCTCAGCGGGACTGATTTATCCCCGAGCGCTGCAGCACGGCAATTGTACATTATCACTAAAAAAATCTATGCGCCGGGTGTGATCGGCCAACATCTTTCAACCCAAAATCGGGGGTGAGAGCCGTCCGCCAACGCGCGACAAGTCCCGCTCGTTTAGACAATCAGAGCTGGTGGAAAAAGCAAAGAAGCTGAAGCTATCGGCGGACGAGCTCTTCGAGGCCCCGGCGAACCAACGACACGATGAGATCGATCTCATCGGAGGAGATTTTGAAATGGGGCGTGAAGCGCAAGCCGTTCTCCCCACCGTGAATCATCTCGATGCCTTCGCGGCGCAAGAACTCCTCGAAGCCGCCTTCGCCAGTCACAGTGTAGATCTCGGGATCGAGCTGGGCGCAGACGATCAGCCCGGTGCCGTCCACCCGCTCGATTCCGGCAAAGTCCTTTGACAGGCCCGACAGCTTCTCGAGCAGCTCTGCCCCGCGTTCACGGATATTGAGCCGCAGAACGTCATCGATGGCATCGAGCACGGCCGCGCCGATCTCCAGAGCCCTGGGGTTCGTGGTCATGGTGTTCCCGTAGACGCCGGTGACGTAAGTGTCTGCCGCCGCGTGAGTCAGCGCGACCACCGAAAGAGGAAACTGCCCAGCGTTGAGCGCCTTGGAGTATGTTTCCATGTCCGGCGCCTCGCTGCCTTCAAAGCCCGGATAGTCGACGATGCTCAGGCATCCTTGGGCGCGCAGCGCCGCCTGGATGGAGTCCACGATGAGCAAGGTCCCGTGCTCCTTGCTCAACTTTCGGGCAGCGTCGTAGAACTCCTGGGTGATAGCCATTCCGGGGATCCCCTCGCCCATGACCGGCTCGATGTAGAAAGCCGAAAAGAAGATCCCGTCCTCGTCCGCTCTCACAAAGGCTCTCTCCAGTCCGGCGGGATCGTTGACGTCTACAAAGACGACCTCGTCCATCTCTCGAAAGGAGGCCAGGTGGCGCTCGTAGGCCTCCCGGGTCGACTGGGACAGGCGCGCGGGCATGGACGTGCGGCCGTGGAATCCCCCTTCCACCGCCAGGATGCGAACGGCGCGTCCCTCGTAGGGCGCGCCGGGATCGGTCTGGCGCTTGGCGTGAATATCCGCGATCCGAGCTGTTATGGTCACGGCCTCAGACCCGCTGTTGAGGCACAAGAAGCGATCGAAGGGGCACCCGCCGCGGGTGTGACCAATCTCGCTGACGAGTTTATCGGTAAAGCGCTTCTGGCTCAGGCTCGGTGTCATCACGTTCGCCATCACCCAGGGCTGCGCCAGCGCCTCGAGAAGCTCCTCGGGGGCGTGGCCGATCCCCAGCATCCCGTAGCCGCCCGAGTCGTGGATCACCGCGCCGTGGGTCGTCACGATCCAGGGACCGGAGGCCCCAAGGGGGATGTAGGGGTTGATCCCGTGTTGGGGGTAAAAGTTGACGTAGCGTTTTTGAACGCTGCGGCACAGCTCCCGCTCGTCCATCTCGAGCATCGCCTTCTCCGAGGGCTCGAGAGTCTCAAACGCCGCGTGGGCCATCTCAATCGCCTCGGCCAGGTAGCCGTCTTTGTCCAAAAACGCCTCGATGACGTCGCTGCCCAGCCCCTTGGTGAATGCCTCGCCGCTATGGCCTCTTATCTGTTCGAGTTTTTCGATCATGCTGCGTTTTTCAAGCTCCATTTTTGCCGACCGTCCTTTGTTTTCTTTCAGACCCGATTTGTAGCTCAAATCCTTCTCATCGTAATTTTTTGAACTCTAACGGCCTGTAAAATGTCCGTCCATTTTCGTCAAGCCCCGAACAAAAAAGGAGCCATTGGGAGACGACGACGAAATCAGCAAAATTCAAGCATTTATGGGCGTCGGCGCCCACAGCTCCGACCTCGATGGCGGGAATTACCTCTCGCTTTTAAACCATCGATGTCATATGTTTCCGATTGTGTGTATTCTCAGCCGTCCTCGCCGACGGCGCGCAGTTGAAGAGCAGCGATGACGACCAAAAATAACACTTCGATTCTCCTCGTCGCCCAGACCTTCGCGTTGGCAGCCGTCCTCGCCCTCCCAGCGGCTCGGGCGCTCGATGGCTTCTCGGTCACGACCCACTGGGAAGGCACCGACTCTCCCAACTTCAACGGCTTTGGGGCCATCGTCAGACACGACATCGAAAACAGCACCGTCACCGGCAGACATCTTTTATATGGGGACCCGCGAGCCCCTGGGCGGGCGCCGGCCATCAGCCCCGACGGCAGCCACGTGGCGTTCGTGCGGGCCGACGGCCGCATCGGGATCGTCCCCGCGGCCGGGGGCTTTCCGACCATCCTCGACGCGCCGCTGACCCACCCCCATGCCTATCTCGATTGGCCCGCTCCGAAGTGGATCTATTACTTGAAAGGGGGCCGGCTCCAACCCACCGGCTCCATGCACCTGCACCGCGTCAACGTCGAGACCGGCGAAGACCAGCGCCTCAAGACGTTTCTGCGAGCCGACGGCAAGACCCCGGGCGGCAACTGGCGCATCCACGTGGCCCACGACGCGGCGCGGGCTGTGTTGCGCACCGACGATCGCGTCCCCGAGCCCTTCGGGCGGCTCGTGGCCGTGGATCTGTCAGCGCCCGACAGCGTCTTGAAGTTCGAACGGGCCACGGACCGCTTCAGCTGTTCCAGCGGTATCGACCCAAAAGGCGTCTACTTCGCGGACGGCCACCAGGATCACCTGGGCACCGACATCCGGAAGTGGGACGACCTGTCAAAGGTGGCGACCGTCAAGTGGAGCGACACCCTCAGCTGGGGTCCCGACACGAGAGACACCGGAAAACTCCACAACTTGAACGCCTGGTCTGCCAACTCTTCCGACTGGATCTGCGTGCACATGGGGTGGGGAGATGGCAACGACGTCCGCGCGGCGAACCAGATGCTCATCAACTGGCGACAAAAAGAGCGCATCGTGGTGACCGACAACACCGATCACTCTAGGACCTTCGACTGCGCCGGAGATCTGTGGGTGGGCACAGGTGGACCGCCCAAGGACGCGCGACCGCCTTACCTGCAACGCTTAGAGGTCGACAAAGACGCAAAGCACCTCCAGCTCCGTTTTAGCGAACCTCTCGAGACCCTCACGGCCGAAGATCTCGCAAACTACATCATCTTTCCTTCCACCGCGATCCACGCCGCGGTCTCCAGCGCGGATGGACGCACCGTCACGCTGGAGACCGACCCGTTGTCCCCGAAGGGAGACTACCTCATCGAGGTCTCCGGCTTGAGGGACCGGGCAGCCCAGCCGAACCAGCTGGCCGATCCCATCGAGCGCAGCTTTCGGGCCAAGACGTTCGACGAAAAGCTCACCGTGATCCTCGAGCCGGACCACAAAATCGGCAAGGGAGACGACCTCTTCATCGACACGAGCGTGGTCGCCGCGTCGGGCGAGCCCATCGAGGTCGACGAGGCGTCGTGGGAACTCAGCGAGGGCTCGGATCAGGTCGTCTTCCTCGACCCGGCTTCGCCCCAAACCTATGCGCGCTTTCCCGCCGAGGGAGAATACGTCCTGACGCTGTGGGTGCGAAAAGGTGACCGCGAGGCCACGACGTCGACGCGGATCTCGGTGAGCGCCCAGCCCTTCATCGAGATCTTGGCTCCCCGAGCCGGGGACGAGCTTGAAGCCGGTCAGCTGACCTCCATCGAGTGGAGCGTCAAAGACGTCTCGGATGTGCGCATCGATCTCTCCACCGACGGCGGGGCGACGTGGAACCTGGTGGAGATGTCGGTGGATGTGACGAGCCCGAACTGGGGCGCGTACCCTTGGACTGTGCCGCCTGTGGACACAGACAACGCCATCTTGCGGCTGTCCGAGTACTCCCAGGTGACCGAGACCCTCTCCGAGGCCTTCTCGATCCGGGCGGAGGCCCCCTCTTTGGAGCTGCTCGATATTCGAGCAGGTGAGATGCTGCGCGCGGGCCAGACCAAGGTCATCTCGTGGGATGCTCAAAACGTCCCGTCCGTGTTGCTCGAAGTGAGCTTCGATGACGGCGGCGCCTGGGAGCTCATCGACACCGTGGGGTTATCCAGCCCCCGTTTCGGCGCCTACCCCTACGAGGTGCCCAACGTGGCCAGCGACTTTGTCCGGTTTCGGATCCGCACCACAGACTCCCGGGCCGAGGCCCTCTCCCCGCTCGTGTCCTTCGCGCCGGTGTCTCGAGATCTCGGGAGCCTCGAGGTGACCCAGGTGCGCTTGCTCACCAAGGCGCCTCCGAGCCCCGGTGCCGCCTCCAAATCCCTGAAGGTCGAGATCAAAGACACGGAGACGGGGAGGTATCCGCTGACGGTGAACATTCCCGGAGGCGTTCGCACCGCGGTCCTCGCGCTCGGCGGCGCGTCCGATGTCAAACCCCGGCTCGTGCGCCTGGACATCGAAGATTCCGACCCGCTCATCGAGGGGTTGTCGGTTTCCCGCAGGCAGCTCGAGGGCTTCCTCGGCGGTCGGTCCGGGAAGCTCACCTGGGTCAACTCACAAGGCCAGCTCGAGCTGCTCGACTTCACGACGGATCCCCCCGAGCAGCGCGTACTAGTGGACCGACTAAAGTGCGCCAACCCCATTTTTTCGCCGGACGGGACGCGGGTCATCTACGCCCAGGGGAGCACGAGCGAGTCCCGGCCCATCCGGGCCCATCACCTCGAGACCGGTGAGGACAAGCAGGTGGCCTTTGGAGATCTGGGCTACTTTTTGTTCAATGACCAAGGGGAGTTCACCGTCACAGCGGATTGGTCCTCGAAGTCGGAGAACGGAGCCGACGGGAGCACCCGGGCCCGGGCCCTGACGCCGGGAGACGTCGTCCCGGCCGGCGGGCCCGTCGAATTGCACGATCGGGCCATGGACGCCGGCCCCAACGGCACGGGCAGCTGGCTGGGCCAGGTCTACGGAGAGATGATCGCCTACGACACCGCACGCGCGCGAGAATACGACACCGACTCCTTTTTCCTCATGGACGGCACCATCGCCGATCACCAAACCTGCAACGGCTCCATGGCGCCGACCGACAAAGCCCACCTGATGACGCTGGTCATTCCCCACGACTGGGTGCGCATCTTCAGTTACGATGACACCTTGGACAGATTCATCGAGACCAGCCGGTTCGAGCTGCCCGCAGGCTACGTCGAGTGGGAGTTTCCCGAGTGGTCGGCTCACCCCGACTACTTCACCGCGATCTTGCGAACCGGCGATCTGGCAAACCACCTGGTCGTCGCGCGGGTCGAAGCCGGCAACGTGGCCCCGGCCTTCCTCGACCTGGGCCTCAAAGACCCCGGCGTCTCTTACAGCCACCTGTGGCTGGCCCCGTCGAGCCAATAAGAAACGGCTCCCGGAGAGCTTTTTTTTAAGGCTCACAATTAATTTCACACAAAAATAAAAAAAACGACGCACCGCATTATTTTTCAAAGACACTGTTCGTATCGAAAGAGGTTTCGATTTATCGGACTTTGAACCGAATGTTCTTCACAAGATCCGGTTCGAGACCGTCAAATGCGAAAATGGTCAGCGCGTGTGCGCGGCCGAAACAAGGAGAGATGAGAACAATGAAAAAAACATGGCTTTTCGGTTATTTGTTTTGCGGCTTGCTCGTGGCGGCTTGGAACGTAACGGGCTGCAGCTCCGATGATAGCGATCCCCTGGGCAATGAGGACGACGTAGGGGTCGGCGAGGGTGAAGGCGAGGGTGAAGGCGAAGGTGAAGGCGAGGGCGAAGGCGAGGGTGAAGGCGAGGGCGAGGGTGAGGGTGAAGGCGAGCTCGACAACGGCTGCACTCTCAGCCAGGGCGTGGGCGACGAGTGCGTCGACGCCGAATGTATCTGCGACAACGTCTGCGGCTCCGCGCTGCTGTCACCAG
>JAABTR010000437.1 GCA_011389755.1 Deltaproteobacteria bacterium
CATGGAGGGTTCGACCGGCCTGCTCCACATCCTCGAGGCCGGATCCGACGAAGCCGGCACCTTCGGCGTCGGCGTGCACGGCGCCTTTTTTCATCACGAAGACTACCTCTACTACGGTGATCGCGACACCCATATGTGGGGAGGCTTGACTCTGCGGGTCACGCCGCTCGAGTTTCTCGAGGTCTACGCCGGACTCGAGAGCTCCGCCAACTCGAACAACAAGAACACACCGGAGCTCTTCCAGGCGCTGGGTGATTTTTCCCTAGGGGCCAAAGGTTACTACTCGGTCCTCGAGTGGCTGACCATCGGTGGTCGGTTCGGCCTGAGCTTCCTCAACCCTGTGGGCGACGTTTCGTTTTCCTTGAAGGGGACGAGCGTTGGGGCCGATGCCCTGTCGAGCATCGACTTTGGCCACTTCTTCCCCAGGTTTCCGCTCAGAGGGCACTTGAACGTCGGCTACTACTTCGACAACTCGGGCAAGCTGATCGAAGGTCTCGAGAAAAGACGCGGCGGCTGTGGGACAGACTCCGATGATGACGGCCTCGTGGAATACGAAGGCTGCCTCAACCCGGTGGAGCGTTTCGCGCTCGATATCAACCGCAACGACCAGTTACGCATGGGGCTCGGTTTTGACCTGTCCTTGCCTTATATATCGCCGATCATCGAATACAACCTCGAGATTCCGGTGAACAGGCAGGACTTCGTTTGCCCGGAAAACACCCCGGGGAGCCCGGATTCGTGTATGGCGCAGGAGGGCGGCAAGGGGTTTCGTCAGCTCCTCACCCTTGGGGTGCGCATCCTTCCCCCCATGGAGTCGTTGGCGATCGATCTCGGCGTCGACGTGGGCCTGAGCGGCTACGCTCCCACGGTGCACGAGCTCGCGGCCGAGGTTCCCTACCAGGTCATCTTCGGGGTCTCTTACAATTTCGATCCCTTCCCCGAAGAGAAGGAGGCGCCCCCGCCTCCGCCGGCTCCGGTCGTCGAAGAGCCGCCACCGCCGCTGGCGGTCATAAAAGGGTCTGTGTACGACGCAGAATCTAAGGCGCGGGCGATTTCGGACGCGACCGTCGCGTACCTGGGCCACGACCTCAATCCGCAGCTGTCGGATGAGAAGGGGCGTTTCACCTCTTATCCGCTGCCCGCGGGGATGATTTCGGTCTCCGTGTCGCGCGACGGCTACGAGACTGCGACGTTCACGGCCGAGGTTCCCCAGACAGGTCAGGTCGAGCTCGACTGCCCTCTCAAAGCAAAGCCGAAAAAGGGCGTCGTCGCGTTCAAGGTCGAGACCGAGGCGGGCGAGCCCATCGCCGGTGCTCAGATCCGCATCAAGGGGATGCCCGAAAAGAGCGGAGGCACAGGGCCCCAGGGCGAGCTGAAGACCGAGATCTTGGTGGGAGCCTACCAGGCGCTCATCGAAAAGGAGGACTACTTCAAAAAGGTCGTCTCTTTCGAAGCGAAAGACGACACCCGCATGGAGCTCAAGGTCTCCTTGTCGAAAAGACCTCCGAGGCCCCAGGTCTCGATCAACAAATCCAGGATCGTGATCAGAAAGAAGATCCACTTCGAGAGAGACTCGGACCAGATCAAAACGAATTCCTTCGTGCTCCTCGACGAAATTGCCGACCTTTTGATCTCGAACCCACAGATCGGGAAGGTTGAGATCCAAGGACACACGGACAATCGGGGCAAGCGGGCCTACAATTTGGATCTGAGCGAGAGGCGCGCCCGGTCCGTCATGCAATACCTGGTCGAGTCCGGCGTCGAAGCGAGCAGGCTCGAGGCGAGGGGGTTTGGCCCCGATCAGCCGCTGGCGCCCAACATCACCGGCCAGGGGCGAGCGCGCAACCGGCGGGTCGAGTTCCACATCAAAGAGACCAAGTAGTCACCTCGCCCGAATCTTTCCCGGTATTCCTCTTAGCTGATGCTGTCCGTTCATGACAGGCGCCGCCGTCAGTCCGGCACGAGCTCGATGACGTCTCCGGGGCTGACCGGGCCGCTTTGGATGACCCGGCAAAAGACCCCTTGGCTCGGCATCACACACATCCCCACCCGTTTGAAGATCTCGCAGTGGTCATGGCACTCCTTGCCCACTTGGGTCAGCTCGATCTCGGCCGCGCCCACGCGCAACCGCGCGCCGACACGTAAAAATTGCAGCTCGATGCCGGCGGTGACGATGTTCTCGCCGAAAGCTCCGGGCAGGATGTCGAGACCCTCTTTTCGGACGAGGTCGGCGCTCTCGTTCGCCAGCAGGCTCAGCTGACGGTGCCAGGGCCCCGCGTGGGCGTCTCCTTCGGCGCCCCAAAAGGCGCGCAGGTCGATCCTCGGGACTTGAACCTTCGGCGTTCCTCGAACGGGTGAGAGGCACACCGCGATGATGCGGCCCGAACCGGGCGCCAAAGGCTTTGGGGATTTCTTTATCATGTTCGCGTGCGAATTTGTCATCGATGCGCCAAAAGTCAATACAGCCTTTGGCTTCAATCGGAGCGGTGGCTCTTGACCAGATCGATGAGCTCGTCGTTGGACAGGCGCGCAGCCGCGTCCGAGCCGCCTTTCAAGATCCCGTCGGCCAGGTTGCGTTTGCGATCGTGCAGCGCTATGACCGCTTCCTCGATGGTGTCCCCAGCCACGAGCCGGACCACGGTGACCGGCTTGGTCTGGCCGATCCGGTGCGTGCGGTCCGTGGCCTGGTCTTCCACCGCCGGGTTCCACCACGGATCGAGGTGGAGGACGTAGTCGGCACCGGGCAGGTTGAGACCTGTGCCGCCCGCCTTGAGAGATATCAAGAACAGATCGCTGTCTTCGCGGCTCCACGCGTCGACCAGATCGGATCGCACCTTTGACGCGGTGGCGCCGTCCAGGTAGAGATAGCCGATACCCCGAGCGTCGAGAGACCGCCTGAGCAGTGCGAGATAGCTCGTGAACTGGCTGAACACCAAGGCGCGCTCGCCCGAGGCCTTGAGGTCCTCGATGAGCTGCACCGCCCGGGTGAGCTTCGTGGAGTCGAGCCCGCAGTCGGGGAACACCAGCCGCGGATGACACGCCAGGCGCCTCAGCCTCGTGAGCGCGGCCAGGATGTCGATGCGATCGCCCCGAGCCCGGCTGTCCCCCGAGGCCGCGAGGTTGGAGATGATGCGCTCGCGCTGGGCGTCGTACAGAGCGCGCTCTTCGGCTGAGAGCTCGAGCACCTTGGTCACTTCGGTGCGCGGTGGGAGCTCCGGGGCGACCTGGAGCTTGGAGCGACGCAGCAAAAATGGACGCACGAGGTCGGCGAGCACCTCCAGGCGCCTGTGTATCCCGTGCTTTTCGATGGGGACGGCGAAGGTCTCGGCGAAATGGCTCCACGTCCCGAGCAGGCCCGGTGTGATGGTGTGGAAGATGCTCCACAGCTCGCCGAGGTGGTTCTCCAGGGGAGTTCCCGACAGAGCCAGCTTGAAATCCGCGCGGATGGCCCGCACCGCTTTGGCGCGCTTGGTCGAGGCGTTCTTGATGGCTTGAGCTTCATCGATGACACAGGTGGAGAAATGATATTTTGACAGCAGGTCGGTGTCGTTGGCCGCGATATCGTAGCTCGTGACCAGGACGCTATTAGGGCCCAGCTCTTTGAGCAGCGCTTCTCGGCCGGCGTCTCGATACAGCTGCATGTCGAGGCCGACGACAAAGCGCTGGGCTTCTCGAATCCAACCGGGTCCCACCGACGTGGGCGCGATGATGAGCGCGGGCCCTTCGTGCCTCCGGGCCAAAAGCAGTATCAGGGCCTGAAGGGTCTTTCCCAGGCCCATCTCGTCGGCCAAGCAGGCGCCTTGACTCCACGTCGTCAGGCGGGCGAGCCAGAAGAAGCCCTCGCGCTGGTAGGGGCGCAGGTCGGCTCTGAGGCCTTCGGGGAGTGTCGGCTCAAAACCGGCGGCGGCCTCCATGCGCTCGAGCATCTTCGACCACGTACCGCTGCGTTCGAGGGTGTTGTGTTCAGAGAAGGCCTCTTCCAGGCGCGAGATAGCCGTTCGGGCCACAGATACTTCATCGCGGCCATCGTCGAAAACCACAGGCGAGATGTCTGCCAGACGGGCCTCGAGCTGTTTTTCGATGATGGCGAAGCGGCCCTTTCCCAGACGCACGAAGTTTTGTCCTCGCCGCACCGCGTGCAGAAGATCGCGCAAGGAGACCTTGTGCCCATCCACCTCTATTCCGCCGCTCAGCCCGAACCAGTCAGGGTGGTCCTCGACGCGCACTCGGAGGTCCCTGGGGCGGGCTCGATAGACGCGCCACGCGGTGTCCTTCGGCCACTCCACGGGTAGCTCATCTCCCAGCTGTCGGGCCCTCGCCACGAGCTCCAGGCAGGCCTGCGGCTCGGTCAGGCGCCAGTGGTAGTCGTCTTTGCGCTGCGCATCCCCGA
>JAABTR010000438.1 GCA_011389755.1 Deltaproteobacteria bacterium
GGCCCTCGCCACGAGCTCCAGGCAGGCCTGCGGCTCGGTCAGGCGCCAGTGGTAGTCGTCTTTGCGCTGCGCATCCCCTAGCCCCAGGGCCGAGACCATTTCGTCGGCGCGCGTTTTCTCTTCCTCGAAATCCCGGTCGGCACACATGACCAGACCTTCCAAGGAGCGCAGAGGT
The DNA here is from genome assembly GCA_011389755.1 of Deltaproteobacteria bacterium. GTDB lineage: Bacteria > Myxococcota_A > Polyangia > JAAYKL01 > JAAYKL01 > JAABTR01. Next base: position 176 of record JAABTR010000438.1, read on the forward strand.
CGCGCCGGTCCGCGGCCCGGCTGCCAGCAAGCTTCATCATCAAAGGGGTGCACCCAAAACGAGGCGTCGAGGGACAGCTCGTCGATCGGATTGAGCCGCAGGTGGGGGCGCGCAAAAGCGTCGGTGCGGGTGCCTCGGAGATCGTCGGGGAGCTCCACAGCGACCTTGTTTTGCAGCCGTTCGATGATGTCGATGAGCGTGGCGCGAGCCTCCGCGGGGAAGCGCATCCTCGGAGTGAGACAATCTGCGATGAGCGCAAACCACTTTTGGGGGACTTGGGCGGTCACGATCTTCGATGAAAACGGCCGGCGCACGGCTATCCCGGTTTCACCGAGCAGGGCGACGTCGTCTCGTGAGCGGTTTACCGGCTCATCATCGATCAGGACGGTCGGTCGCAGCTGCTCTTTTTCCCACGCGAAGCTGAGGGACAGGCGGCCTCGCCGAAACTCGAGCTTGGCGCTGTCGGTTCCGTCGTAGAGACTCGAGTGGTTCATCAGAGCGTGCAGGAGGGTGTCGCTCCCGCCCAGGACGGCCGTCTTGGCCTCTGGGTCGTGTGACTCATCGGCGCCGGGCAACAAAAGCGCCAGAGGGTCTTCCTCGCGCTTGGGGCTGCGAGCCGCGGCGACGGCTTGGTCGATGGTGATCCGCCGCCCGCGGGTCCACTGGCCCCCTCGTCCTCTGCGGCGCAGGGCCGGCTCCAGGAGCAGGCGGCTGTTATCGAAGTACAGCCGCCAGACGAGCTGCTCAGGATCCTCATCTTGGGGGGACGAGACGTCCTCGGCGGCCTGGACCCAGGAGCTCATTTTACGCTGCCACAAGGGTCGCTCGATGAGCGCACACCACGCGTCGTGGTGCTCGTTTTGCGGGTTGCACAAAAGATCCAAGGCCAGCTCGACCGCCATCTGTTCGTGATCACACCAGCCGTGGGTGTTTTGAAAGCCGCAGCTGCAGCTCGTCGCCAGGTCGAAATCCCCCTTTCGCTCTACAAAAGACAAAGCCGTGTCACTCTCCAGGATTTCATCGGTCTTCCCAGAAGGTTCGGTGCCGAAGAAGATCAGCCGCAGCTCCGGGTTGTCCTCGCTCATGAAGAGCCGGGCTTTGCTGTAGGATTTCGGCTGCGCCCGGGTGCTCTTGCGCTGAATCGCCTCCAGGCTCTCGTAGGCGCTCTTGCGGGCTCGCTCCAGGCGGGGATGTTCCACAGGGCGCGTCCACGTTCCGGAGCGCTGACCGCCCAGGATTGACCGGCGGTTTGCTCGCCATGCCAAGTAAGCTCTGACCGACTCGGCGACGGCGTAGCGCTGGGTGGGGCCGAGCTCGGTGGACGACATCGTGGCCCACCTGTAGACCTCGACGACGGTGGGGAGACGCCGGGAGCTCTCGAAAAGCAAGGGCTTGGTCAAAAAAGGCGCGAGGACCTCGGCGCTCTCTTCGAGAGCGGCGGTGAGGCTGTGCTCATCACACCACCGCTTCAGATCGCTCAGATCGAACCACTCCTTTGGAGGATCCTTGAGAATATCTTCATAGGTCAACTCGATGGGCTTGGATGTGTGCAAGAAAACCTTTCCTCGAAGCGCTTCTATCTGCAAAGACATCGGTCGACCCTAACCAGAATACGCCTTTGGGACAATGTCGCCAGGGCAGGTGATGGAGGCTGAATCGCTTCCACAAAGACAAATTGCTCCTGTAGCCGCTGGAAAAACAGGCTGTTGACACCGTTTCGGGCTACCTGATATTTTTCGGCAGCACGAAAAAAGCGGAGCCCTTTGACATCTTTTGGAGACTTTTTGTGATTGACTCCCCAAAGCTGCCCTCGACCCGCGGCCAGCGGTTTGCCTGGTGCCTCTACGATTTCGCCAACTCGAGCTTCCCCACGGTGATCGTCACTGCGATCTATGTCCGCTACTTCAAGGGGGTCGTCGTCGCATCCCCGGATCCGGGATACTCCGACTGGCTGTGGGGCATGTCGAATTCCCTGGCGGCGCTTATCGTTTTTTTGTCTGCGCCGCTGCTCGGCTCTATCGCCGATCTGGCGGGCCGCAAGAGGCTCTTTCTCGTGGCGGCCACTTTTTTGTGTGTGATCGGCACGAGTCTGTTGGCGCTCACCGAGGCGGGGACCGTCGCTGCCGCGATTGTTTTTTTTGTTATCGCGGTGATCGGTTTCGAGAGCGCGAGCGTCTTTTACAACTCGTTTTTGCCCCAGCTGGCGACCTCTGAGACCATGGGCCGCCTGTCGGGGCAGGGGTGGGCGCTCGGCTACATCGGGGGGCTCGGGTGTCTCCTCGCGGCCGGGGCCATGGTGCCGGAGCAGATCCGTTGGGTCCCGGTGCTCGTGGCTGCGTGGTACCTGATCTTTGCGTTGCCGGCCTTTCGCGTCTTGAAAGATAAAAGAGCCGATTCGGCTCGAGGGGCGGGGTCGTACGTGTCCCAGGCGATTTCGAGGATCAAAAAAACTCTCCTGACCGCCAAGTCGAACCCAGCTTTTAATAAGTTCTTGATTTCGTACTTTTTTTACAACAACGCGGTCAACACGATCATCGTCTTCGCCGTGGCGTTTTCGGGCGACAGCCTCGGATTCACGGTCAAAGAGTCGATCCTTTTGATGATCGTCATGAACGTCATCGCGGCCCCCGGGGCGTACTTTTTCGGAAAGATCGCCGATGCCGTCGGCGCCAAGAGGACCTTGGTCGCCACGCTGGTGATGTGGCTCACCGTGGTCGCCGGTGCGATGCTCGCCGCCTGGCCGGAGCTGTTCACTTTTGAGGCGGCCAAGGGCGTCTTTTGGGCGGTGGCCGGTTTGGCCTCGTTATGCATCGGAGCGGTTCAGGCGACGAGCCGCTCGTTCATCGGGCAGATGGCGCCCCCCGGCCAGTCGGCCGAGTTCTATGGTTTTCAAGCGTTCGCCGGAAAGTCGTCGGCCGTCGCCGGGCCCATCGCTTTTGGTTTGGCGTCTGATGTGTTCGACAGTCAGCTGGCGGGCGTGGCCTCGACGGGGCTGTTTTTCGCCGTCGGGCTGGCGCTGCTGCTGCGGGTCCCCTCCTTCAAAAATCAAACCGCCTAGAAAAGTTGTATTTTTAAAGACTGTTAGGTCTTTATTCAAAAAAATCCAGGGGCAAAACCTTAAAAAAGAAGCCGCTTGGCCGTTTGAGAATAAAGACCCGATTCTTTTGGCGGGGCTCGAAAACATGTTCCACATCCTGCGAATCCTTCCAGCGATCGTGACGGAGGTTACTGTTGCGCAGACCGCTTTTTTTCGAAGCATTGCGAAGTTTATTCAAGAAAGTGCCCGGGGGTACGGCGTCGATTTTTTTGTTGATGGGAGCTGTGGGGTGCTGCGATATCAGCTCGGTGGAGGACATCCTAAAGGCTCAAAGACAGGCTCACGACCAAAGCCTCGCGGGGCACACGAGGGCCAAACCAGATGCCCGGCCCGAAGTGCTGCTCGCGAACCGGGACCTGCGGAGATTGCCGGACGGAAGACAGGGCGCGAAGGCGCTGCTCAACAATTTTTTGAAACCGCGTGCGGACGTCCAGACCTTGAC